>JAISWP010000261.1 GCA_031271065.1 Synergistaceae bacterium | reverse complement strand
TCTCGTCTCCACTCCGGGGGACAAGCGCGCTATCGCCTCCGTGAAAGGCACGGAGACCTTGCAGTCGGGGCAGTACATCATGCCTATCGTCAGGAGGATCACGGGGCCTTTTATTCCCTTTACCTCATCCTCCAGAAAATCCGCGGTTTTGTATCCCTCCAGCCGTTTCGACAGCGCCTCGGCTTCCTCCGCGCTCCCCGAGGCCGCATACTGCTCGAACGTCAGACATCCGGAGAGGTCGACGCGCCGGCCGTCCTCCGAGAACACTCCGGCCATCCCTTCGCGGGGCAGAGCCGCGAGAAGCGGGAGGACAGCGATTGCAGCGATGATAATCAGATGACGGGACATGTTATTTACCTCTTTTCATATCATTTTGTGAGTATTATATTGCGTCACTATTTTATCACACTGGCGTCCAAAGGAACTCTGAGATAAAATAACGCGAGTGTGCGTGAAAAAATACGTCTTGCAACGCGGACGGAGCGAATGTCAGAGGAGGCGCTGCGAGGATGACCGTCGAAAGAGCGATATTCGCGGGAGGCTGTTTCTGGGGCGTCGAGGAGATATTTTCCGGCGTCGATGGAGTCGTTTCCGTCACGTCCGGATATACGGGAGGAAACACGGAAAACCCCACCTACAAAGAGGTGCGCGCGGGCGGGACCGGACACGCGGAAGCGGTCCTGGTCGAATTCGATCCCGAGGCGGCGGACTACGGCAAACTGGTGAGGATATTTTTCGAACTGCACGACCCGGCTCAGGCCGGCGGGCAGGGCCCCGACCTCGGCGCTCAGTACAGATCCGCGGTCTTTTACATAGGCGAGAGGCAGAAAGAGGAGGCCCTGCGCGCGCTCTGTTTTCTGAAAGGGCACGGAATACCGGCCGTCACTGAACTTGTCCCGGCCGGCGTATTTTACCCAGCGGAGGAGTATCACCAGCGGTATTTTAAAAAAAATCCGGACCGCCTCTCCGGTTCCTGTCATTTTCGCAGGGAAATCGACTGGGAGGATTGAAATCTAAAAAATTTTTGTAAAATGCTCTTTTGCCGGTTGTTTTTGTACGCAGGCGGCAGTACTCTTATTTTCAGTCTCGGCTTTATCTGGAGGTAGGTCCAATGCCCGTTCGGGGGGTTGTGCTGTCGGTCATCGTAGCTCTTATGTGGGCTGTCTCTCCCGTCCTCATGAAGGAAGGCATGAAACACTGCACTCCTAACGAGGTGCCCCCTGTGAGATCAGTCTCGTTCATCGTCACCATGTCCCTTCTGATGCTGATCATCCAGCCCGGACAGATGCCGTACCTCACGCCGAAGCTCCTTGCGGGGCTGATGGGCAGCGTGGCCCTCTCGACGCTGCTCGGCGATCTCCTTTTCACCTACTCCATACAGAAGATCGGAGCGTCTTTGGCCGTCTCCGTGAGCTGCGGCTATCCGCTGATAGCGGTTTTGTTCTCGATCCTGCTTCTGGGCGAACAGGTCTCCTTTCTCGTGTGGTGCGGAACTGTTCTCATAGTCCTGGGGCTTCTGGTCATAAAACTCGACGCCTCCCTCCAAAGCGGCAGGAACGCGGGGTATAAACTCATGGATTATGACGAAATGGAGCGCCGCAGGGCGGATATGACCAAAGGCATACTTTTCGCCCTGGGATCGGCCGTCTGTTCCGGCATAAACATACCGGTCATAAAACTGCTGATGCTGGAGGGAGGATGGAACGCGACGGAAAGTTATTTTCTGCGGGCGACGGCATTTTTCATCATGGCGTGGACTCTGCGCGAAGTCCAGCACCACGTGGCGCCGGAGACCGTAAAACTTCTCAGGACGGTCCCCGCCAAGTCATGGCTCGCGCTCCTGGGCAGCGGTATCATCGGCATGGCCGTGAGCGGCGTCATATTCGGGAAATGTATCGACGAGTTTCCCGTTTCCGTCGTGACTCCCGTGACAGCCTCCAGCCCCTTCATGACGGTGATACTGTCCCGGATATTCCTCAAAGAGAAACTTTCCCGGATGCAGTGCGCCGGAGTCTCCCTGGTGATAGCAGGATCCGTATCCGTCAGCCTGTGACGTCCACCCTGTGACTGGGCCCTCCGCCGGTTTCCGGTGACGGCCCCTGAAGTACGTTGATCCCCTGAGCGGCGTCGATCATGGGGTTCGGCCCCGCGGTTTCCGAAAACTCCACCGGCAGCCCCTGAACGACGGACACCACGGTCCGGTGTATCTCGTCCAGCATTTCCGGGGCTATGTACTCCGTCTGAGCCGGAGGGCGGTCCTCGCCCCGGAGGGCGTACCAGTCGTCGAGGATCGACTCCACCCCGTCCATAAATTCCACAGAGGCCTCGGCGAACTGGCGTTCGTAATATTCCATCAGCTCCCGGTTCTCGTTGGCGCGCGCTGTATCGATCCTGTTGGTCAGGTTGTCGAGTTTGATGATCAGCTTGTCCGTGTTCGCGGCGTTCATCCTTATACGTCTCGTCAGTTCCTCGTTTACGGGGCTCATGATATCCCTCCTGCAAATTTCTCTATCCGCTCCGCGAGACGCGCCGCGGCGCCTCTCGCGCGGGTGATCTCCCAAAACGCCCTCTCCATCTCCTTCAGCTTCTCCGGGGACTCGAGCAGCCCGATCGCGTGGCGCGCGATGACCCTGGCGTCGAAAAAACCCCTTATCTCCGGCGCAATCATCCGGCCGGCCATTTTATTCGGCAGGGAGACGAACGCGGTCCTTTCGTTGAGCCGCGTTATATATTTCTTCTTCAGGTATTTCACGCCGGGGCAGGAGAGAGGAAGTATACCCGGCAGGCCGTCCAGGGGAAATTCGTCCGCCCGGTCCAGGGGCAGTATCATGATGTAAGGTGTATAAAGGGCCGCGGCCTGAAGATTGTTGGTGCCGGGGACGGCTATTGCGAGCTTCGAACAGTTCAGGGCCTCGAGAGTCCTGTCCCTCACCACTTCGGCTTTTTTTCCGTTGCCGAGCTCTATCTCCCTTATCCTGCTCTCGCCGGTCCATTTTATGCCGGCCTCCGCCAGCGATTTTTCAAAAATGTCCTCTCTTACCGTGGGGGCCAGCGGCAGAAGCACTCGCAGCTCTGGGAACCTGTCGGTCACAAGTCTAGCCGCCGAGAGCATCAGCCTGGTCCCGTCAGTATATTCTATGGGCCTGCTTCCGGTGAGACATGTCATCACAGGCTCGTCCGGCGATATGCCCAGAAACTCCCTGGTCTCGTCCTCGGATTCGTTCAGAACTATGCTGTCCAGGGCCAGGAGGCCGATCATTTCGTATTTTTCCCGCCTCACGCCGGACGATTCGAACCGCTTCAGGGCGTTTTCGTCGGGGAGAAAATATCGGGAGACGAACATGTTCCACCGGGGACGCGACGAGTAGACCCAGAGGCCGGCTCTGAGCCTCAGAGACAGATACGCCCCGAACATCACGTCTCCCCCCAGATGAAGTACGAGGCGCCGTCTCGCGGGCCCGTTCCCGCTGTCGCCGCGGATCAGGCCGCCTATATGTCCTATCCCGACGCAGCGGTCCGCTCCGCTGCGAAGCCCCAGCGAAACCTCCATACCGCTCGCGTACTGGCACGGAAGTATGACGAGCGTTATCCGGCAGTCCCGCATCCTCGAACGTATCTCCCGCACCGTCGGAACCACCCAGCCGGATATCTCGCCGGGAGAGTTTGCCGTGATGAAAAGATCGAAAGGGGTTTTCTCCGGCAATCGCTTCATTCCTCTTTTTTCACCGGGGCCAGAACGGGTTCAGCCTCCGTTCGGCGCCTATCGTAGTCGAAGGGCCGTGCCCGGGATATACCGGGATATCGTCGTGCAGGTCCGCCAGCTTACGCAGCGAGCGGGTCAGTTCCTCATCGTCGCCGCCTGGCAGGTCAGTGCGTCCGACGGAGCGCGCGAAAAGAGTGTCTCCGGATATCAGAAGAACGCTCTCCCCCTCCGTCACGAGAAAGCAGCACCCGCCTTCCGTGTGCCCCGGGGAGGCGATGACCTTTATGGTCATCTCTCCCACCGACAGGACGTCGCCGTCCGACAGTATCGTGTCGGCTCCGCTGAACGACGACGGATACCCTATCATGGAGGAGAGGTTTTTCGATGGATTCGTCAGGCAGTCGGCGTCTTTCGAGTGGATAGCCACGCCTTCCGACGCCATGCCTCTGATTTCCCCCAGCCCCATTATATGGTCGCCGTGTCCGTGGGTCAGGAGGATCTTCCGGAGTTTCAAGCCGTTTTTCTCTATAAAATCTTTCACTTCATCGGCGGGCCCTCCCGGGTCCGCAGCGAAGGCGTCTTTTGTGACGCCCCAGACCACATAGCAGTTCGTCCACAGACTGCCCAGCTGAAATCGTTTTATATCCATCCGCCGTCACCTCACCGGTCCGGCATCTCTGCCGTGTCCAAAATTATCGTAACAGGTCCTTCGTTTATTATATCGACGCTCATATCGGCTCCGAATACCCCTGTTTCCACTGTTATACCCATTTCCCGGAATTTCAGCGCGAAAAATCCATAAAGCCCCCGCGCCGCGTCCGGGCGCGCGGCTTCCGTGAAAGAGGGCCTGCGCCCTTTCACGCAGGCGGCGTACAGGGTGAATTGAGAGATGACGAGGATCTCCCCTCCCACGTCGAGAAGGGATCTGTTCATCCTGCCGGACTCGTCCCCGAAGATGCGGAGGCCGGCTATCTTTTCCGCGGCCCACGCGCACTCACGTTCAGTGTCGTCATGCCGGAAACCGGCCAGAACGCAGAGACCTGGTCCGATTTTTCCGGCCGTGCCCGCGCCGGATGAAACCTCAGCCCTCGATACCCTCTGAATAACTGCCCTCACAGCGATTACCCCCGCGTTATCTCTATTATGCCCCTTATGAGGTTTATCCTGGCTATGATCCGGTACAGATGCTCCAGGTCCCACACCTGCATTTCGATGACGAAGCGGGTCCGCACCCCGCTGACAGTCCCCCTGATATTTACGATGGAGCCGTCTGTCTGGCTGATCGCCGCGCCGAGATCGGCGAATACCCCGATCCTGTCGTTAGCCTCCACTTTTATGCGGGCCGTGTAACGGACCTCTCTCCCGCTTCCCCAGGCCACTGGGACCTTTTTGTCGTCCTGCGTCTTTTCCAGGTTGCCGCAGTCGTAACGATGAATTGTTATCCCGCGGCTGTGGGTGACGCACCCGGTTATCTTGTCGCCGGGTATGGGACAGCAGCAGAGCGACAGTGATACCAGCACCCCGCCCGCTCCTTCGACCACGACGGCCGACTCGGATTCCCTGGAGCTCTTCGCGGCCGGTTTGGGGGCCGAAGCGGCTTCCTCGTCTTTGGCGATGAGGGCGTCGGCCCGCGCCATGATGCCCTGCGGCGTGTGATGGGCGCTGCCGATGGATACCATGAGATCTTCCACGCCGGTTATCCCCAGGTCGCTCGCCACTCTGCTCAGGGTATGGGTGAAACTGTCTATCGTGCGCCCCTCGTTCGGGTATCTGCGCTGTATTTCGCGATCGAGGAGATCCCTGCCGCGCTCTATCTTGTCCTCCCGCTCGGCCCTGTCTATCTGTCTGAAATACGAACGTATTTTGTTGCGGGTCCTGTTGGCTTTCGCTATCTTCAGCCAGTCCCGGGAGGGTTTGCCTTGGGGCGAGGTGAGTATGCGCACTATATCGCCGTTCTGAAGAGTGTAATCCATCGGCACTATCCTGCCGTTCACCATCGCTCCCACGCACTTGTGACCTATCTCCGTGTGTACCGAATAGGCGAAATCGATCGGAG
>JAISWP010000259.1 GCA_031271065.1 Synergistaceae bacterium | reverse complement strand
CGCCTCCAGGGCCAGTTTTATTATATTCTCCGGGTCGAAGTACATCGGATTGGGCGCGAAACTGGCGCCCGCGGAGTGTTCGATGCCCTGGTCAACAGGAAGGATGGAAATATAACCGGTCCCAGCCAGGTTTCCGGTATTGTAAAGCGCGTGAAGGGAACCCAGCACTCTGTTCGGCCGGTCGCTCTGCCCCCATGTTCTATCCAGATAATCCGGTCCGGGCAGCGTTAGCGCGCTTTTATCGACGACGCACCTGTGGTCCAGGAGTTTTCCCGCCTTGTCCCCCAACAGATCAATTACTTTCGACATATTTTCTCCTCCTTGTCAATGTCCGTGCTGTAAAATTCCGCAGCGGCCTTCCGGCTAATTATAATCCACTCTTCGGCTTTTTGTGATATAACCGCGGCAAAAGGCGCGCCGCGCCCTTTGTGATATAATCAGTTGGAAAAAAATGAGGGGATGTGCGGCGGCATGAAAAGTTATTTTCTATGTTTCCTCGTATTGATGGTCCTGTCGGCTGTTTATACCATTTCCAACACTGCCGACGTGACAGTGCGGTTTTTCACGATCGAGAAGGTCTTTTCGCAGGGTTTGTGGGAGATACTGCTGTTTCTTTCCGGAGCGCTGATCATGTGGCTCTTTTCGGTGGGAGCGGAGATAGAGGTCTACAGAGAGAACAGGAAAAAAGCGAGAGAACTTGCGCGAAAGGTGAAAGAACTGGAAGATGAAAAACACGCTCTTCTGGTGACGCTCCAGAGGCTCGGCGGCGCGGCGGACCCGACGCCGGCCATTCAGGACGCAGGGATCGATCCAAAGACCTCGAAAGAAACAGCCCCCCAAGCCCTTCCCGCCGTTTCTGAGGACTCTCAGAGACTTGAGCAGAAATCCGGGGACAAGCACGCAAAGCCCGCCCTTTCGGATTTTTTCGCTAAATTTTTCGGAAAATCGAACCCTCCGGCGGCGGCGCCGGCTGAGTCCCGGGAACCGCAGAGTCAGCCTGACGCCGAAACGTCCGGAAAACCTCAGGAGTCATTAGACGGGGACACGGCGCGCAGACCGGAGGACGAGGGGGAAACGTCAGTATCGGAGGAACCGGCCGAGGATGAAAAGGAGACAGCCTCGGTTTGATCCCGTCCTGTCCCGAGGAAAAGCTGCGCGTCTGGGAACCGGACGACGCCATACGTTCCATAGCCGGTGAATTCGGGTGCTCGCTCTTTACGGCCTCCCTTCTTTCGATGAGAGGGGTAAAACCCGACAACGGCGAAAACGAGATAAAACGCTGGATGAAACCGGATATTTCGTATTGGGTGGATCAGCTCGACCTGGGGAAAGCGTCGGGCGCCGCGGCAGGCCTGTGGTCGTCAATATCCGAGTCGAGCAGCATAGTGGTCTACGGGGACTATGATGTGGACGGCATTTCCGCCACAACCTTCATGCTGGAACTGGCTATGCTCAGGAAGGCCCGCGCCAGATACTACATACCTCACAGATACAACCAGGGATACGGTTTTCATCAGGGAGTGGTCAAAACCATAGCGGAGTCGGGATGCAAGGTCGACCTGATGGTGGTGGTGGACTGCGGCACTCAGAACATAGAAGCGGCTCGGACAGCAAAAAAATACGGCATACCGCTCATCATCTTCGATCACCATCTGGCAAGAGGCGCGCTCGCCGAGGGGGACGCCCTCATAAACCCGCATGTGGATGGCAACGACCTCGCGCGCAAGCTCTGCGCCGCCGGGGTGGTGTGGAGCTGGGCGTGGAAGAACGAACTGGCGCCCCGCGACTGGCTGATGAGGCGCGTGGACCTGCCGGCACTGGCGACGGTGGCCGACTGCGTGCCAATGTCAAGCCCCGCCAACAGGGCCATAGTCAGGGAGGGGCTGAACGTCATGAGGATAAGGCCCCGCCCGGGGCTCCACGCCCTGATGAGAGGGGTGGACCTCGAACTTCAGTCTCTCGACACGGATTCCCTCTCCATGCGCCTCATACCCTGTCTCAACGCGGCCGGCCGGCTGGAGATAGCGGATCAGTCCATGAAGATATTCTTTCCGAAAAAAGAAATAGAGCAGGATGTCAGATACCTCATCGATCTCAACAGGCGCAGGCGCGATCTCTCCGCCAAGATCATAAACGACGTGGAAAAATCGCTCCTGGCCTCGTCGTATAAACATGTGCTGTACGGCGAGGACTGGCCGGCGGGGGTCCTCTCCAGCGTGGCGAGCCAGGTGTGCTGCGCTCACGACGCTCCGGTCGTGCTCGCCGCCCCCGCCCAGCCGCCGCTTATACGGGGGACCCTGCGAGTGCCTCCCGGCGTGGACGCGGAGGCCATACTGTCGTCCATATCGGACGATCTCGCGGGATGGGGCGGACACAGGATGGCCGCCGGTTTCAGCGTCAGCGCGCAGAAATGGCAGACAGTCAGGGACAGGCTGGAGGATATTCTCTCCAAAGTCGAAAGGACAGTGGAAAAAGAGAATATACTGCGGTGGTCTCCGGCGGAATTGGACCTTGACTCATGGAGGGAGGCCGAATGTATCGGGCCCTTCGGAGTCGAAAACCCTTACCCGAGGCTCTACTGCTCCCACAGCGGCGGCATCTGCGCGGAGCCTCTCGGCAGAAAGGGCAGCCACGTGAAGATATTCGTCGACGGCGCGGAACTGCTCGGTTTCTCCGGCGAACATCTCCTCTCGGACGGCTGTTCGCCCTC
>JAISWP010000055.1 GCA_031271065.1 Synergistaceae bacterium | reverse complement strand
TGGATTGTCGAGCGAACCTCCACGACGCTCGCCGATTGTCAGGCAGGTTCGGGTTTAACCATACAAAGCCCCGCATACAGTTATCAGGCCGAATAAACGCGCCTTCGGCCTGATATCTGTATAAAATAAATACACGCGGGCGGGGCCGGGCGGCCGATTATCTCAAAGAGCGGCTTGCCACTATATCCGCGCCTGCGCCGGCCGCATTTTCGATCAGCACCTGACCTATCTCTATCGGGGCGTCCACCGTGAGTTTAGCCAATTCCCCCGTAACGTCCCACACCTTCGAAAGAGGCAGCGGCGTTCTGCTGCGCACCGGACAGACCGGCAGGGAAGCGCCCCTGACCCGGACCGTCGAAGTGAACGTGCGGACCGGGTTCGTCACTTCCGCATGGGCGTACTTGACGCCGAGAGGACAGGTGTTGCCCTCCACGCTCAGAACTTCCGTCCCTTCGACCGTCACCGTAAGAGAACAGCCTACGGGACAGGAGACGCACAGAAATTTTTTCACATCCGGCATTTTACAATTCCTCCACTCCCACGGTGATCTCGGTCACGTCCGGCGGCAGGGACGAGATGGCTTCCGCCTTGACCTTGATCTCGTTCATCTCCCCGGGCCGGGCGTATCTCAGGTTCCGCGAGAATATTCCAGGCTCGGCGTAAAGCCTGCAGGGGCCCTCCACCGGGACTCCGACGCGCAGGTATATCGTGACGTCGTCCCCGCCTGTCAGTATTTGGGGCGATATGACGCGTATGTTGTTCCCGGGAACGACCCTGAGCTCGCGTTTTCTCCCGGAAAGAGCGCCCGCCGCGTACCTGGCCGCGTAAGCCCCGGCCCGCTCCCCCTCCATACTGACGAAGTCCACCAGGTCGTACACGACGACCACGTTTCCCGCGGCGAACACACATTCTTCACTGGTCTGCATGAACTCGTTCACCCGCGGGCCGTTTGTCATGGGCTCTATCTCTATGCCCGCCATCCGGGAAAGCTCGTTCTCCGGGATCAGTCCCACCGCCAGAAGCAGGGTATCGCATCCGATGAGTTTTTCGCTGCCGGGAACCGGACGCCGGTCCTCTCCGATCTCCACCACGGAAACCCCTTCGAGGCGGTCTCTGCCGTGCAGTTCGCAGACGCTATGGTTGAGGTAGTAGGGTATTCCGAAGTCGTCCAGGCACTGGGCTATGTTGCGCCGCAGCCCGGATACCCACGGCATTATCTCGAACACGGCAGTGACTTCCGCTCCCTCCAGCATCATGCGGCGGGCCATTATGAGACCGATGTCGCCGGTTCCCATTATGACGGCGCGCCTGCCGGGCATCATGCCCTCCATATTGACGAAGCGCTGGGCCGTGCCCGCCGTATACACGCCGGCGGGACGGCTGCCCGCCAAAGCGAGCGCTCCCGCGGGACGTTCGCGGCACCCCATCGCCAGAACGACAGCTTTCGCCTCCACACGCTCCACGCCGCGCTCCGGATTCATAGTCCAAAATCCGGCCGACTTCATACCGTCTCCGGGAACGGGCCTGTCCATCTGAAACACCATCGTGTTCAGGTCGAACCTGACTCCGGCCTCCCTGGCCCGTTCGAGATATCTGTGCATGTATTCGGGGCCGGTCAGTTCCTCCCCGAAAGTGTGCAGGCCGAACCCCGGATGGATGCACTGCTGAAGTATTCCTCCCGGTTCCCAGTCCCTCTCGAAAATCACCACATCCGCGGCGCCTTCCCTGCGGGCCGCGACTCCCGCCGCGACTCCCGCCGGACCCGCGCCTATGATCGCCACGTCCACGAATCTCGTATCGTTCATGGCCGTCCCTCCGCTTTGAGAGGGTCCTTCGTGCGTCCCGTCAGCATACGGGAATCCCCTCCGTGCCTCGTTATTTCGAGCGGTGAAACTCCCAGTTCCCTCGCGAGTATCTCGACTACGCGCGGAGCGCAGAACCCGCCCTGACACCTCCCGGTCCCGGGGCGCACCCAAAGTTTCACGCCGGCCACGGTTCGGGCTCCTCTCTGTATCGCCTCGACCACCTGCGCTTCGGTGACGCTTTCGCACCGGCAGACGATCTGTCCCCATTTCGGGTCCCCGGCGGCCAGCCGTTTGCGCTCATCCATAGTCATGTCCGCGAAACGCGGTATATGGCGGCGTTCGGGCACAAATTTCGGATCGGGCTCGAACTTCACCAGGTCCGGCATGGTCTCCTTTATGGTTTCCACCGCAAAAGACGCTATAGCGGGAGCGCTGGTGAAACCGGGGGACTTGATGCCGGCGGCGTTGAAAAAGCCTCTCGGCTTGTCCAGCGGGTATATGTGGAAGTCCCCGCTGACCGAGTTCGCCCTCACGCCCGAAAAAGTCGTTATGGCCATATTCCTCGGGATGTTCGGCACCAGCCTGGCCGCGCCCTCGAATACTTCCTCCAGTCCCGGCCTCGTCGTGTTCCTGTTCTCCCTGTCGGTCTGAACCACGGAGGTGGGCCCTATCAGCAGGTTGTCGTCGGCCGTGTGAGTGACCGTCACTCCTTTGCCCTTGTCGGAGGGACATGAGAAGAAAAACGCGTCGATCATGCCGCCTATGTTCCGGTCGAAGATAAAGTATTCCCCCCTGGTCGGCTGGATGACGAAGCTGTCGTCGCCGGCCATCCGGGATATGAGGTCGGCATTGACCCCGGCGGCGTTGATGACTACGCGGGAGGTGAAATCTCCCCGGCTGGTGGATACGCCGCGTATGTGCGAGCCGTCCTCGCTGAAAAGCAATCCGGTGACCTCTGTTTCCATAAATAAATCCACGCCGTTCTGCCTAGCGTTGTCGATAAAAGCAATAGACGCCTCAAAATTATTGACTATCGCGGCTGTAGGGGACCAGAGCGCCGCGGTGATCTCCGGCGAGGTGCGGGGTTCCTTCTCCCGGAGCGCGTTTCCGCTGATTATCTCCAGACCCTGGACCCCGTTTTTATGCCCGTAGCCGAGGAGCATCTCAAGATGCCGCTCCTCATCAGGCCCTATTGCGCAGACGTAAGAACCGCAGGCTCTGTATTTAAAATCGAGTTCCTCGTGGAGAACTTTGTACATCTTATTTCCGGCGGGGCAGAACCGGGCCTTCAGCGTGCCGGGTTTGTCGTCGAAACCGCCGTGTATCATCGAGCTGTTTGCCCGGCTCGAACCGAAGGGTATATCAGAGGCGCGCTCCATAACGGCCGCTTTCAGCGTGTACTTTGAAAGCTCGCGGGCTATGGTCCCCCCCGTTATTCCCGCGCCCACCACAATTACGTCATAATCGCCGCACACCACAGGACGACGCAAAATACCTACCTCCCCAACAGCCGCAGGCCGTGGACGGGTCGTCCACGGTCTGCGGCGTACTGTTGTCTTTTGTGTTCTGCCGCCTAGTCGATCCAGCCCTTGGCCTTTTCTATGGCCCTGAGCCAGCCCTTGTAGCCTTCCGCCCTCTTCTCGTCGGACGCTGCCGGCGAGAAGGATACATCCTTGGCCCAGTTGGCGCGGAGGTCGTCCACATTCTTCCAGAAGCCCACCGCGAGCCCCGCCGCGTACGCGGCGCCCAGAGCCGTCGTCTCGTTGACCACCGGACGCACGACGTTAGCGCCGAGGATATCGGACTGCAGCTGCATGAGAAGGTTGTTCTTGACGGCGCCGCCGTCCACTTTCAGCTCCGCGAGAGGCACGCCGGAGTCCTTGTTCATGGCCTCGACCACGTCGCGGGTCTGGTAGCAGATGCTCTCGAGCGTAGCGCGGATGATGTGCTCCTTGCGGACATAGCGGGTGAGGCCGGCTATGACGCCGCGCGCGGACATGTCCCAATAAGGGGCGTAGAGTCCGGAGAAAGCCGGCACGAAGTACACTCCGCCCGCGTCGTCGACCTTGCCCGCGAGATATTCGCTGTCCGGGGACTCGTCGACTATTTTGAGGTTGTCACGGAGCCACTGCACCGCGGCTCCGGTGATGGCTATAGAACCCTCGAGGGCGTAGATGCACTTGCCCTCCTCGAGGCTGTATCCGGCTGTGGTCAAAAGACCGTTCTTGGAGAGAACCGGAGTCTCGCCGATGTTCATCAGCATGAAGCAGCCGGTTCCGTATGTGTTCTTGGTATCGCCCTTGTTGTAGCACGCCTGGCCGAACAGGGCCGCCTGCTGGTCTCCCAGGTCGCCGGCCACGGGAATCGCCGCGCCGAACGGCCCGCCGGGGATGGTATCGCCGTAAACCGCGCTGGAGGGCTTTATCTGCGGCAGCATAGCGATCGGAACGTCGAGGAACTTGGCCATCTCCTCGTCCCACTTGAGTGTCTTGATGTTCATGAGCAGCGTACGCGACGCGTTGGAGACGTCGGTCACGTGTACGCCGCCGTTGGGCCCGCCGGTCAGGTTCCAGATGATCCACGTGTCGATGTTTCCGAACAGGAGTTCACCCTTCGCGGCCTTCTCCCTGGAACCGGGAACGCTGTCGAGTATCCACTTGATCTTGGTGCCGGAGAAGTACGGGTTGATCAGAAGCCCCGTGTGATCCTTGACCTTGCCCTGACCGGTGTCGTCCTGCTCCCATCCCGGCGTCTTCTGCCACTCTTTGCAGAAGTCCTCGGTGCGGGTGCACTGCCACACGATCGCGTTATATATCGGTTTGCCGGTGGCTTTCTCCCAGACCACAGTGGTTTCGCGCTGGTTGGTGATGCCGATGCTGGCGATCTCGTCGGTGGATATGGCGCCCTTTTTCAGAGCCCCGCGCACGACGTCCTGGACTCTGGCCCATATCTCGAGAGCGTCGTGCTCGACCCAGCCCGGCTTCGGGAATATCTGGGCGTGCTCCAGCTGATCGGAGCTCACCGGGAGCCCTCCCTTGTCGAACACCATACAACGCGAACTGGTGGTACCCTGGTCAATAGCTACAACGTACTTTTTTTCGGCCATTTCTATATCCCTCCTGAATTTTTCTTAAGCCGCCGGCCCTCCCGCGGGAGGACCCGGCGGCGTTAAACGAACGATTACCTTCCCCAGCGCAGAGCCGGAGTTTTGACCGGATAGTCCCAGAGTGCCTTCGTCTGGCTGTCCAGCTTCAGCAGCGTTATCGAACAGCCCTGCATGTCGAGGCTCGTTATGTAGTTGCCCACGAGATTTCTCGATATCTTTATACCCTTGCCGTCGAGATATTTCTTCAGGTCGTTGTACACGACGTAAAGCTCGATGAGCGGCGTGCCCCCCATGCCGTTCACGAACGCCAAAACCTCGTCTCCCGCCGCGAACGGTATGTCGTTCACAACGGCGCCCGCCATGTACTCCACTATCTCGGAGGACGTCTTCTGCTTCACGCGCTCCCTGCCGGGCTCGCCGTGGATCCCTATCCCAAGCTCTATCTCGTCCTCGGGAAGGTCAAACGTCGGACGGCCCGCAGCCGGCACCGTACAGCTCGTCAGCGCCATGCCCATCGTGCGCACGTTCGCGTTGAGCTTCTCGGCAAGTTCCTTGACTTCCAGGAGCGACGCGCCGGCCTGGGCGTACGCGCCGATCAGCTTCTCTATCAGAACCGTACCGCCGACTCCGCGGCGGCCCGCCGTCCATGTCGAGTCCTTCACCGCAACGTCGTCGTTCACCACTACCTGCTCGACCTCTATACCCTCGCCTTTCAGCAGGTCGGCCGCCATCTGGAAATTCATCACGTCTCCCGTGTAGTTCTTCACGAGGAAGAACACTCCCCTGCCGCCGTCGGTGGCTTTGGCGGCCTCGTACATCTGCTCTGGGGTCGGGGATGTGAATACCTCACCGGCGCACGCCGCGTCCAGCATACCGTACCCTACGAAACCTCCGTGCATGGGCTCGTGTCCGCTCCCTCCGCCGGAGATAACGGACACTTTGGGCTTCGGAGCGTTCGCGCGGATAACCGACTTGAATTCGGGCAGTATCTTTATCAGGTCCGGATGCGCCGCCCCCATTCCGGCGAGCGACTCAGTTACGACGTCGTCTACCTTGTTGATCAGCTTCTTCAATTATAGCCGCCCCCTTAAAACGTCAGTTCTACCAACCGGCCGCTTTGTACGCCGCAACGGCCGCGAGCGCGCCGACAATCGGACCTGCCGTCGCGACGGACAATCCGAACTGCCAATCGCTGCCGCCCTTGCCGGGGATTGGAAGTATCGCGTGAGCGATGCGGGGGCCCATGTCGCGGGCCGGGTTCATACCGTATCCAGTCGGGCCGCCCATACCGGCGCCGAGAACGTAGAGAAGACCGCCGATCATAAAGGGAAGCAGGTTCAGATTGACCTGATTCGCCGCCGGGTCCGTGCCGAGCTGCTTCACTATCGCCTGAATGCCCATGATAAGGAAGAAGGTAGCTATTACCTCGGTCAGAAAATTCGCGCCGAGATTGCGCCGGGCCGGGCCCGTCGCAAAGATCCCGAGCTTAGCGCCGGGATCGTCAGTGGCCTCCCAGTGGTTGAGGTAGAGGAAGTAAACGACAACGCCGCCGGCTATGCCGCCGGCCACTTCCGCGACCATCGTGGGAATGGCCTGAGCGAGCGTATAATGACCGCCGATAAGCAGCTTGAACAGAGTGACGGCGGGGTTCAGATCCGCTTCGCCGGCTCCGAAAGCCCAGGCGACGTAAATCCCCATCATCAGGGCGAACGACCAGCCCCAGTTTACATGCACCCAGCCAGCGCCGTTCCCTTTGCTGTCCTTCAGCAGAAGGTTTGCCACAACGGAGTCTCCGAATGCCACGAGGGTCATAGTACCAAGAAATTCGCCAAGCAGGTTATTCATTACATAATCCCTCCATAAACAGTTTTGTTATTTCCATGATTGAAATTAAAGAATATGCTCTTCCGCTGACGATCTGTGACAGGACGCACCTCCTTTGCAGGTATTGCCGCGCGGAGAACGGATGAAGCCGGACAAGGACACTCACGCATGGCCTAAAACAGCCTCCCGGGATGACCCCGGATATATATAAAGTTTATTATTTTATCGCGTTTAAGTGAGGCAAAAGAGTTCGCTATGCGTTTCCAATATTAACGTTAATTCACCGAAAATGCAATAGGAAAAATTCTGTGGGGGAACCCGGAAACGGCACCGCCAAAGCGCCGCCGTTCAACCGCAAATTTCAGGTCAAACGGCGGAATACGTCCCGTCATCGTCTGCGGCTTGAAATATCGGCATGACCAGGCCAAAGCGGCCGGGAACTAATTTAAAACAATTTTAAAAACATTCGGCCTCATCCTCGGGGCCGGGGGATAAAAATGATTCCCTCCGAATAGTCCGAATCGTCCGCAAAGACCATGCCTCTTTGAGAACTCAGAACCGCATTTTACGGAACGCGCATTCAGCCGCGGCGACCACATGGGAGGCGAGCACCGCCGTTGTGACCGCGCCCACGCCGCCAGGTACGGGGGTCACAGCCCCCGCTGTCCGGCAGGCCTCGGCATAGTCCACATCCCCGCATATCGTCCCGTCTTCCCGCACGTTGATGCCGACGTCTATGACGACCTGCCCCTCTCTCAGGCACCCGCGTCCTATCATCCCAGCCCGCCCCGCCGAGACGACCAGAATGTCCGCCTCCCTGCATACCGCCGCCATATCCTTTGTCCCGGTGTGACATATAGTCACGGTGGCATTGCGCTCCAGCAGCAGCATGGAGACAGGACGGCCGGCGACCAGGCTGCGTCCTATGACCGCCGCTTTCCTGCCGGTTATATCTATCGAATAGTGATCCAGTATCTCGATGCAGGCCTGAGCGGGGCACGGGGGATAACCTGTGCCGCTGCCCGAGAATACGCCGGACATCGAGAGGTCGGTTATGCCGTCCACGTCTTTCCCGGCGGATATCCCGTTGCGCACCCGGTCCGCGTCCATGTACCCCGGAAGAGGGCGGAACAGCAGC
>JAISWP010000176.1 GCA_031271065.1 Synergistaceae bacterium | reverse complement strand
GCGAGAATGGCGCTGAAGACATAGGCGAGCGCCCTGTATTTATTCACGTTGATGCCCGAAAGACGGGCCGCCTCCGAATTGGTCCCAACCGCGTACATGTAACGCCCGTGCTTTGTGTAGGTGAGAAACAAAAATGCGATGAGCGCCAGCGAGAGCATCACGACTATTATCCACGGCTCCCTGCCCATCGTCCGCAGAAACTGCGGAACCTTGCCTACGGCGGTCGTGCCGTCCGGGCGCACCATATTCTGGTTTATCGCCCCGCCTCCGGCGTAGGTCATTGCGACGCCCTCGAACATGAACATCGTCGCGAGCGTGGCGAGCATGTCCGGGATTTTCAGCTTCACTATCAAGATCGTGTTCACGGCGGCGACCGACAGCGAGATCATTATCGACAGAAAAATCGCCAGCAGCGTTCCCGGTACCGTCTCACCGAAGGAGAACCATATAAGGAAAGTCATGTTCACGGTGTTGGCGAGAGTCGCCGTGGAGCCGACCGAGAGGTCGATGCCGCTGACCGTCAGGGCGGACGTCATGCCGGTGGCCACGATAGTCACTATGCAGACGGCCCGGAGGATGACTATCATGTTGGATATAGTTCGGAAAGTTGGCATGGTGACCGAAAAACCGATGAGCATCAGCCCGATGGTGAGCAAAATTCCCCACTTTGTGACAAACTCCATCGCGGTCATTCTTTTGTTGACAGCCGCAGCTTTTTCATCCATATTCAGTTGCCTCCAGTTGAATAATAAAGCAGTTCTTTTTCGTCCGTCTCGGAAACATTGACCTCTTTTACGATCCCGCCGTCGAACATGATGTAGGCGCGGTCGGCTATCGCCAGTATCTCCGAGAACTCGCAGGACGCGTAGATTATTCCCTTTCCGCGGGAGGCGAGCCCCTCGATCAGCTTGAAAATATCCCGCTTGGCCCCGATATCCACGCCCTTCGTCGGCTCGTCGAATATATATACGTCGGAATCGGAGACCAGCCATTTCGCGACAACGGCCTTCTGCTGATTGCCCCCGGAGAGCAGGGATACCTGTTGGTGCTCGGACGGAGTGCGGATATCCAGGCTCTCTATCATTTTGCGCGAGACGGCCAATTGCTTGCGCTTCATGACGAAACGCATCCTGTTCAGGAAATTTCGCAAGGATGAGATGGTGATGTTGGAGTACAGCGGGTCGCTTACGAAGATACCCTCCTTGCGCCGTTCCTCCGGCACCAGGGCAAGCCCGCGCTCCACGGCCTGAGTCGGCGTTTTGGGCGTGATGTCGCGCCCCTTCAGCTTCACCTTTCCGCAGCCGAGGCGGTACGCGCCGAAGATCGTCTTGCACAGCTCCGTCTTGCCGGCGCCGACGAGCCCGGCGATGCCGACTATTTCACCGCTTTTCACGCGCATGTTTATGTTTTTCACACGGCCCTCGGCCTCGCTCAGGTTTTCGACCTCCATCAGAACGTCTCCGATGGGGACTTGGGTTTTGGGGTAGGTATCGTCAAACTTGCGCCCCAGCATGTGCTCAACTATTTTGTTGATCGTGAGGTCCGGGGTTATCTCCATGTCCTTTACCACCATACCGTCTTTCATAATGGTGATGTGCTCGCATATTTCGAACAGTTCCGCGAGGCGGTGCGATATGAAAACTATCCCGACATTTTCCTCGTGGGCGAGATGACGCACGACCTTGAACAGGTTTTCCGTCTCCGTGTGGGAGAGGGGGGCCGTCGGTTCGTCCAGCACCAGGAATTTGCAGCGCTCCATGGCGGCGCTGGCAAGCAGCACCATCTGTTTTTCGGCCAGGGTAAGATCAGCCGCCGTCTTGCGCACGTCGATATCGACGCCTAGACGCTCCAGCGCCGCCCGCGCCGACTGCCTGATGTATTTCCAGTCGACGATCTGACGCTTGCCCATTTTATTGACGAGGACGTTCATCATTATGTTTTCGGCGACTGAAAGGCTCGGAGCGAGCGCCACATCCACCTCCTGGTAGACTATCTCTATCCCCAGCTCCTTGGCCGCCTTTGGGGAGCGTATCTCGCACAGAGCGCCGTCGATATAGACACTGCCGCTGTAATGGCTGTTCACTCCCGACAGCACCTTCATCAGAGTGCTTTTGCCGGCGCCGTTCGCGCCTATGAGCGCGTAAATGCGCCCGTTTTCTATGCTGAAATTCACGTTGGAAAGCGCGCGCACTCCCGGAAATTCTACTGAAATATCCCTCATTTCCAACCTGGATCTTTTAACGTCTCCCAAACATACTCACCCCACTGTCGCGCCCTATTAAAAGACGTCTCTCTTTTCAGCTCTCACCGGAGTGAAAGCCAAAAAGAGAGACGGAAGTCCGCTAAGACGACATTTCTCGAAGTTTCTGCCGGCTTATGCCTATTTGGCGGCCGCCGCCGCCTCTTTCAGCTCCGCCATCCACGGGTAGCTGTCGAACACGCCTTTTTCCTGTCCCCAGCCGTTTACCACCGAGACGATGTTGGTCATGTTGATCGACTCGTCCAGCTCGGAGGTCTTGACGAGCTGAGCGTCGAGATTGTATGTGTCGGGGGTTTCCTCTCCGGCGAATTTGGCGGCCAGCAGCCGCATATCGGCTATGCCGATCAGTTTGGGATCAACAGCCGCGGTGGATATCCACACGTCGGGGTGCGTGAGCATCAGGTTGATGTCGTCGTTGGAGATGTCTATCGACATGAGTTTGATGTCGGTTCTGCCCGCGTCGTCGAGAGCCTGCAAGCAGCCCTTCGCGAGTTCGTCATAAGAACCCCATATCGCGTCCACCGCGCCCTCAGGGAATTTGGGCAGGATCGCGGCGAAGGAGTCCTGCGTGCCGCCGCGGGCGTTGGACGCGTCCACGGGGCCGACCAGCGCGACTTCGGTAATTTTGCCTTCCTTAACATAACGATCATAGATGACCTGACGGCGATCCAGGGGCGGTACTCCGGGGCCCATCCATGCCCTGATGACCTTGATGGGCTGCTTGCCGGCGGGGAAATTCGACACGATCGACGAGAGAGAAAGCTCGGCGAGTTTGGCGTCTTCCTGCGCCGTGCTGGTCACGCCGGTGAGAATTTCACCGTTCGGGTCTCCGTCCTTATAAGGAATGGAGTCGAACGTGACCACCTTCATCCCCTTGTCCGTTGCCGGCTTGAGCGAATCGTATGTGTAGCCCGCCTCGCCGTGGGAGAGTATGATGCCGTCGTAATCCTTCTGGATGACCTGCGCCAGTGTTTCCTGGCACTGGGCGTTGTCGCCGTTCGTCACGAACGTGTCGACTATGAAGCCCATCGCCCTTCCTTCCGACGTACAGCCTTCAAGAAACTGCTGCGTGTGGTCGCCCGCGGCCAGGTTGCGCACTACCGCGACCTTGACCGCGCCATCCTCCATCTGTTTCGGCATGTACTTGCCGAGAACATCGTCCACGGGCGCCGCGAAAGCCGCCCCCGCGCAGAACGCCGTCAGCACAAACGCCGCAAGCACAAACCTCAAAACTCTCTTCATTACTTTTCTCCTCCTTACAGGATTTATGATTTGGTTCTGTTGCTGCCGCAAGTATTTAAAGGCGCTCTTTAACGACGCGCCGCACGACCTCGCGCACGATTTCGGCGATTTTTTCGGTATCCGGCGATTTGTCGTTTCGCGCGCCGGTTTCGTTCATTTTATTGAATGGGCAGTTATCCACGCCGACGTCGTTCAGATTCGCGGCCGTTTCCGCGCAGCACCGCGGCACGCCCCCGGAGGTTATGCCCAGTTTTTCGCGGATTTTCACGAGTTCCCTCACCTGATCGCAGCTCAGCACGTTGGCCCGTCCGATGATGTTGCCCGTGTACATGAGTATCAGGGCGTAGTGCTCCATCGCCTCCAGCCGGTAGAACGCCTCCGTCAGGCTTCTGCCCCACGAGAGAGCGCCGTGATTCGCCAGCAGCACCGCGTTGTAATCCCTGCAATACGGCGCGATGGAGTCGGGTATCCCCTGCGAGCCCGGGGGCTCGTAATGGATACAGGGAACCGTCCCCAGGTTCACGAGAGCTTCGGGATAAATCGCCTTGTCCAGGCTGATCCCGGCTATGGCGTAAGAGGTGCATACCGGCGGATGCGCGTGCGTCACACCCATTATCTCCGGGTTTTCGTTGTAGAGCCGGAGATGCATCTTGATCTCCGACGACGGTTTCAAATCGCCGCGTTCCAATATCGTGCCGTCAAGCCTCATCGTGACCAGAGTCTCCGCGCTCATGAACCCCTTCGACACGCCGGTCGGGGTTGCCAGTATGACGTCTTCGGCGATCCGGCAGGATATATTTCCGTCATTTGCCGCGACGAAATTTTTTTCGTACATGCGGCGGCCGATATCAAGAATTTCCGCAGCGGCCTTATAAACGCCTGGAAATCTGTCCATTGCCACACCCCTTCACTTATCCGTCGGCTTCTTGATTAAAACGACTTTTATCACACGGTTTTGTTTTTGTCAATGACAGCCCGATGGCCTTAAACCACAGGCAAAACCTTGGGGCTCCCCGTAGGAGCATCGGGCCTATGGGCCTGCACCCTCTTCATAAATGGGGTCAAGGGGGCGAGCCCCCTTGCGGGTTTGGGCAGCGC
>JAISWP010000152.1 GCA_031271065.1 Synergistaceae bacterium | reverse complement strand
CGATCTGGAGCACGAGGCGGTGGGCATATACATATCCGGACACCCCTACGACGACTACAGAAAATATGAGACCGCCTGCGCCGCCTGCGGCATCCGGGACCTGGAGTTCTGGAAGAGCGGGGAGAATCAGCCCTCTTTCATAGGGCTTCTCGCGGATTACAGGGAAAAGATATCGAAGAACAGAGGGGAGCCCTTCGGGATAATGACTTTCGAGGACGCCGACGCCTCCGTGGAGGCGGTATGCTACTCCAGGCAGTGGCCGAATGTCAAGCCGCTGCTCGTCAAGGGAGAGCCGTATCTCGTGACCGGAAATTTAAAGAACGAAGGGAATATATCCGTGATGGTAGACTCGCTGGAACCTCTCTCGGAAATTCAGCCAGGCCGCGCCAGGGCCGTAAAGATAGAGATAACGGACGAGGGGCTGCCGGATGAATTCTACGGTGAAATGGTGTCCGAACTTAAAAAATTTCCCGGAAATTTGACGGTTCTGCTGGATTTGCGCACGCAAGATGAGCGGGCATTGCTTAAGATAAGATCAGTAAAAGTATCAGGTGAGCCGAGCCTTGCGGAGCGAATCAGTTCTCTATCCGGGGGGAGAGCATCCCTCGTAAATTAAAAAGGGGCGGGTGTCATGGAACATCAAAACTGTATCAATACGGCGGGTCCGGCGGAAGCTGCTTATATCATGGTCAGAGCAGAGGAGAACGGAGTCACTGTCATAGGCTTGACGCGCGGCGAGGAGACGCGGTTTCTCCACACGGAGAAGCTGGATGAGGGCGAGGTGTGGATATATCAGTTTACGGAACATATCTCGGCCGTCAAGATAAGAGGAATGGCCACAATATATTCCGCCCACGGCGTCGTCCAAAGCGGGAGGCGCAAGGAATGAGAAAAGTCAAGATAGTCTGCACCCTGGGCCCCGCCTGCGGGGATATAGACAAGCTGAGAGAACTGGCCGCGTCCGGCATGAATGTCGCCCGTTTCAACTTCAGCCACGGCGACTATGAAAGCCACGGACGTATGCTGGACATGGTGAGGAAGATAGAAAGCGAGGGATCGTCTCCGATCGCCTCCATACTGGATACCAAAGGGCCGGAGATTCGAACCGGGCTTCTTGCCGGTCACGAACCGGTGGAACTCAGGTCCGGCGGGACCTTCACCATATCGTCAGAGGAGTGCGCCGGCACGTGCGAGAGGGTCTCCGTGAGCTACGCGGACCTGCCCAAAGAGGTAAAGACCGGTCAGGACATCTACATAGACGACGGCGCGATCCATCTGAGGGCCGAGAAGATCGAGCCGGACGGGATATTGTGCAGCGTTCTCACAGGGGGGACTCTGGGGGAGCACAAAGGAGTGAACGTGCCCGGCGCCGATCTGTCCGTGCCGACCCTCACGGAGAAGGACATCGGGGACATCAGGTGGGGATTGGACCGCGAGATGGACTATATAGCCGTCTCCTTCGTCCGCAGGCGCGAGGATATAATGCAGGTCAGACGCGTCGTCGAGTCCTACGGCGGCAGGAGCGGAAGGATCAATATCATAGCCAAGATCGAGACGCTCCAGAGCGTGCAGAACATCCATGAGATAATCCAGGTGGTGGACGGCGTGATGGTGGCCAGGGGGGATCTGGGCGTCGAGATGCCGACGGAGCTCGTTCCCATAGTCCAGAAGAGAATAATAGAGCTCTGCCGGAGTCGGGGCAAACCTGTCATAGTGGCAACCCAGATGCTGGACTCCATGATCCGCAGCCCGCGCCCGACCCGCGCCGAGGCCAGCGACGTGGCAAACGCGGTTTTAGACGGCGCGGACGCCGTCATGCTGTCGGGCGAGACGGCTAATGGCAAATACCCGGTGGAATCGGTCCGCATCATGGACCGGATAGTAGTCAGCACTGAGAAGGAGAACCTGAGCAGAAGCTGCGGGCCCGGGGAACCGTCGAATCCGGACAACGCCGCGGACTCTGTCAGCCACTCCGCGATGCGGATAGCCGAGGACCTGGGGGCTTCCGCAGTGATATCCCTCACCAGAAGCGGAAGCACTGCCGCTATGGTGAGCAAATACAGGCCGAACGCGGCGATAATCGCCTCTACCCCGCTTCGTTCCACCTGGAGGGCGCTTGCCCTCATGTGGGGCGTCAAGCCCCTGCTGTCGGACGAGTACGCCACGGCGGAGGACGCGGTGGACGCGGCGATCGCGTCGGTGCTGAAACACGGCTGCGTCGCCGAGGGCGACACGGTGGTCATGACCACGGGGTTTCCCGTGTATGTATCCGGCACGACCAACATGGTGCTGGTGCAGACGGTCGGCAGGATGATCTTCCAGTCGCCTTCGCTCATAAAGCGCGAAGCGGCGGGTTTCGTGTGTATAGCCGGCAGCGCGGCGGAATCGGAGGAGAAGATGAAGGAGGGCAACGTCCTCGTCGTCAGGAAGTCCGACGCCGGTTATCTGCCCGCGATAAAAAAGGCCTCCGCGCTGATCACGGAGGAACACGGCATGACGAATTTCACGGCCATGACCGCCCTGCAGCTAGGCATCCCCTGCATGTCCGGAATAGACGGCGCCGCGGAGCGTCTGAAGGACGGGATGCTCATCACCGTGGACGGCGTTCGCGGCGCCGTTTACGAAGGGCGCATGAGGATGAAGTGAGTGGCCCTCATCGGCGCTCACGTCTCGGCGTCCGGGGGAGTGCACCGCGCGGTCGAGAGGGCCAGCGCCCTCGGCTGCGAGGCCATGCAGTTTTTCACTCACAATCCGCTTCAGTGGAACGGGAGGGCCCCGTCTTCCCTTGAGACGGAGTCGTTCCGCCGCGCGCTGCTCGCAAGCGGCGTCAGGAAAGTCACCGTTCACGCGTCTTATCTCATAAACCTCGCCGGAGACGACCACGTGAGGAATACAAGCGTCGGCGCCGTGAAAAACGAGATAGAACTCTGCTGCAGCCTCGGGGTCGATTCGCTGGTGCTGCACCCGGGCTCCTCGAAGGGCTCCCCCAGGCGGTATGCCCTCGATCGTCTCGTGAGCGCCCTTGAGCATATCCTGTCCGCGACGGAGGACAAAAACGTTTCGATACTGCTGGAGACTATGGCCGGGCAGGGCGATGTCCTGGGTTCGTCCTTCGATGAACTCGAGTATGTGCTGGACGCGCTCGGCTGGGACAGGCGCCTGGGCGTATGCGCCGACATGTGCCACATGTTCGGCGCCGGTTTCGACGTCAGGAGCGAGGGAGGATACCTTAGGACGGTCTTGAACCTAAAGAAGCGTTTCGGCCTGGACCGCGTCGGATGCTGGCATCTGAGCGACAGCAAGGGAACCGCCGGCAGCGGAACCGACCGCCACGAACATATCGGCGAGGGGGAGATTGGCGTAATTCCGTTTGGTATGTTAGTATCTGACGAGAGATTCGCGGATACCCCGGCGATCCTGGAGACCCCCAAAGAGGGCATCGGAGACGAAGGAAATCTCGCGCTTCTGAGGAAACTTCGCGGAAGCCTCTGAAATAAATCTGCGGGAGAGGGTAGCTTGTCCACTTTTATAAATTTCAGATTGCAGGATCTGATAGACATCCTGGTGATTGCCTTTCTGGCGCACAGGGTGCTTCTGTTTTTCGCGGACACCAGGGCCATGCAGCTGGTGCGCGGCCTCTGCGTCATCGTGATCTTCGGAATGATCGCGAGAGCCCTGGAGCTCAGGACGATAACGTGGCTTCTGAGCCATCTTCTGAGCGCCGTGCTCATCGCGATCCCCATAGTGTTCCAGCCGGAGCTCCGCCGTCTGCTGGAGGAGATCGGCCGCGGACGGCTGCTGTCGGGTGCGGAGCGCTCCGAGGAGGAGTCGGGCTATCCAGAGGCCATAGTCCGGGCGATAGCGTACCTGCAGCAGCACAAAATCGGAGCTCTCATCATTTTTCAGCGGGACACGGGCCTCAGGGAAATATGGCGTTCGGCCGTCCAGCTCAAGGCCGAGATATCGGAGGAGCTCATCCTGTCGATATTCTGGCCCAATAACCCCCTTCACGACGGAGCCGTCATAATGGACAGGCAGTTCGTCATAGCCGCCGCGTGCTACCTTCCCCTCACGGACAACAACGATATATCGAGATGGTACGGGACGAGGCACAGGGCCGCGGTGGGGGTCACCGAGGTATCCGACGCCCAGGCGCTGGTCGTGTCCGAGGAACAGGGGCACGTATCGCTGGCCGTCAGAGGGAGGATATCGAAGCCCTTGAACGACGACCAGCTCTCCAGATTCGTCCGCAGGTATTTCAACCCCTTCGAGAAGAACCAGGGGATGCTGCAGCGTCTCCGCAGGGAGATAGAGTCCCAGTGGCCCGGGGCCGGAAAGTAGGCGCGTCTCATGGATAAGCCCGCAAGAACCCGTTGGCTCATGAGGGGGGCGTCCCTCGCTTTCGCCGTAATACTCTGGTTTTTCGTGGCCTGGGACAGGACGGTGCTCACCACCCGCGACCTGACCGTTCCCCTCACGTATCAGGACCTGCCCGACGGGTATTCCATATCGAACGAAATTCAGAGCGTTGAGGT
>JAISWP010000143.1 GCA_031271065.1 Synergistaceae bacterium | reverse complement strand
GACTTCGTTGTGGCGAGTGGCGAGGGATATGCCGAGTTTCACCAAGTCGCGTTCCACGTCCTCCATGTAATCGAGGACTCGCGCCGCGATCGCCCCAAAATAGTGGTGGTCGAGTTTTTGGTCCTTTGCCGGCTGCGCTCCTATTATCGTCCTCCCGCAGAAGCGGATGTCGGGTCGCTTCTGCGCCCTTGGCCTGTCGAGCAGAAAGTATTCCTGCTCAGCGCCGACGGTCATGCGTACGTACTTGATCCCCCTCTGCCCGAAAAGCCGCAGCAGTTTCAGGGATTGAGCCTCCACGGAGTCGAGCGACCTCAAAAGGCCCGTCTTGAGGTCGAGCGGGGTGCCGTCATACGACAGAAATACGGATGGAATGCAGAGCGTGCCGCCCTTCTTGCTCTTTACGATGAAAGCGTTGCTGCTGATGTCCCATACGCTGTAGCCCCTTGCCTCGAACGTAGAGCGCCTTCCTCCCGACGGGAACGAGGATGCGTCCGGCTCCCCCTGCATCAGATCGGAGCCTTTGAACGTTTCCAGCGGGGTGCCGTCGTCGGACGGAAGTGTGAAGGCCATGTGCTTCTCGGCCGTGATTTCCGTGAGAGGATGAAACCAGTGGGCCCAGTGCGTAGCGCCGTTTGCTATGGCCCATTCCTTCATGGCCATGGCCACTATATCGGCGTCGCCCGCGTCGATCGGTTTTCGGCCCACCATCGCCTCTTCGAGGTTCGCATAAACATTTTTGGGAAGATGTTCCTTCATTGCCCGCTTGTCGAACACAAGAGAACCGAAAATGTCCCGAATCCGTTCGAAATTTTCCTTTTTTTTGCAATCTCCGATTTTTCCTTCTCTCACATTCCTCGACCTCCCGAATTAAGCTATTGCGCTTATGCGTATTACAGCTTAAAGAGCAAAAAGCTGTGCATAGATGCGCTCAAAATCAACCTTTCGCAGGTTATCACTTATCCTATGCAAAATCAAGAGAGTTTTTGAAAAATGTTCACACCTTTTCGCCCAGTTCCGCTGCCCTTCTGACGTCGAGTATCGTCAATTTCTTCTCGCGGGCGATTTTCATGATATCCTCGTATTCGGGTACGCTCCGCAGCGTCCGTCCGTCGAGCGACACGCTCTTGAAGGCGACCTCTCCGATCGGGGTGGGACGGCGCGACAGGCTCCGTTCGAGCGACATCCTTTTCGTTCCGACTATCCTCACTCCTATCGTCGTCGTCTCTCTCATCATGGTCTCCGCGCAGCGCTCCACGTCTTCCTCCCTCACAAGGCAGCAGAGCTTTACCGCCGGGCGGCCCTTTTTCATAAGTATATTTTCGCACCACGAGTCGAGCGCGCCTGCTTCCAGGAGACGTTCCATCGCGAGCGCGAAATCCTGCGGGTTCATATCGTCTATGTTCGCTTCGAGCAGCGACGGGTTTTCCACGACGAAACGCCCCGCCCGGGCCGACGGCTCGTACAGGATCGTCCTCAGAACGTTTGGCAGTTCCGGAGTGTCGCGGCCGCCGAGGCCGAAACCCGAGCTGATTATCGTCCCTTCGGGCAGCGGCCTGAAACCTTCCTCCCCCACGAGCACCCGCAGCAACAGCGCTCCTGTGGGAGTGGTGCGCTCCATCGGCGCGCCGGCGGAATACACCTTCATCCCCTTCAAAATCTCGGCCGTAGCCGGCGCCGGAACCGGGAGAATGCCGTGCGCGCATTTCACGGTGCCGGAGCCGACGTTGACGGGGGATGAGATGACTTCCGGCCAGCCCAGATATTCCATCACGAGCATCGCGCCCGTTATGTCTACTATCGAGTCGACCGCTCCGACCTCGTGGAAGTGAATTTCCCCGGGAGATACCCCGTGGATCTCTCCCTCTGTCTCCGCGAGCAAGGTGAAAGCAAACGCGGTCTTCTCGCGAACCTCGGGCGATATATCGCTTTTCGATAGCATCTCCAAAATTTGCGCCAATCCTCGATGAGGGTGCGAATGCCCGCGCTCGCGGCCCTCGTGCCCATGATGGCTTTCACCGCCGGCGTGGCCGCGCACGTCGACCTTCAAACCCGCAATGCCGCAGCGAACGCCCCTCTCTACGGATAATTCCCAGCCTTCCAGGGCTATTCCCGACAACAGCCTCCCGAGGTCGAAATCCGGGTCGATCCGCGAGATGACGTCAGTCAGCGCGCCGAGAAACATATCGCCTGATATACCGGCTCCAGCGTCGAGGTACAGGATCCTGGCATCAGCTTTTCTTCTCAAGACGATCCCTCCGTCCAGCATGATGAAGCGACCGTGGGGCAACTTCACTAACGGGCGCTTCCCAGGGACAAATATTAACAGTTGCGCGGGAAAGGCGCAACGAGCCGGCGCATTGGTATATAATCACAGAAATATTTCGACCGATCGGCGGTGGGGATCATGCTCGAAAAGATAGACCTGTCCCGAAAATTGTCCAAAGAGGAATACAAAAAACTTGCGCCTGCCCTGCGCGAGCGGCTCGGCGAACTTCAACGGGCAGCGCGGGCCGCTAATCTGCCGATCATAGTCG
>JAISWP010000127.1 GCA_031271065.1 Synergistaceae bacterium | reverse complement strand
ATCTGGCGGCGGCGAACGCGTCCTCGTTAGTCACCCGGACGATTTCGTCCAGAATGGAGCGGTTCAGGACCTTCGGTATGAAACCGGCCCCTATGCCCTGTATGCGGTGAGGCCCGGGCCGTCCGCCTGAGAGCACCGGAGAAGCGTCCGGTTCGACCGCCGCGATGCGCACGCCGCTCTTTCGGGATTTCAGTACCTCCCCCACTCCCGTTATCGTTCCGCCGGTCCCCACTCCCGCCACAAAGACGTCCACGCTGCCCCCGGTGTCGTTCCATATCTCCTCGGCGGTGGTCTCCCTGTGGGCCTGGGGATTTGCCGGGTTTTCAAACTGAAGGGGCATGAAGCTGCCTTTGATCTGGGCGTTGAGCTCGGCGGCCTTGCGCACCGCCCCGTTCATGCCCTCGCTGCCTGGCGTCAGGACGACGTCGGCCCCAAGCATCTGAGCCAGCTTGCGCCGCTCCACCGACATAGTCTCCGGCATGGTGAGTATCAGCTTGTACCCTCGCGCGGCGCAGGCCCAGGCGAGCCCGATGCCCGTGTTGCCGCTGGTCGGTTCGATCACGACTCCTCCCGGCTGGATGCGCCCGTCCCGTTCGGCGGCCCGGAGCATAGCCGCTCCTATGCGGCACTTCACGCTATTCAGCGGGTTGAACGACTCGACCTTCCCCCATACGACCCCCGGCAGCCCGGCGCCCGTCTTTCCCAGCCTGACGATGGGCGTGTGCCCTATGGCCAGCGTTATGTCATCGTAGGTTCTCGAACGGAATCCCCCCGAAAAGGATGATTTTTCTTCCGAAGTTTTCTGCGGATTTGTCATATCGAATACTCGCTTTCGTGATCTATGTCGTATTTAAAGAGCGCGTCTATACGGCGTTTCAAATCCAGATGCTCCGGGTCGTTCCTCCTGCGAGGCCGCAGAGACTCGACCTGAAATACGTTTCTCACCTCTCCAGGCGGGGGGGAGAATATGACTACCTCGTCCGACAGATAGATGGCCTCGTCGGTATCATGAGTCACCAGCACCATAGTTATCCCGGTCGCCTCCCAGAGTTTCAGCAGATCGTCCTGCAGCCGTTCCCTCGTTATCGTGTCGACCGCGGCGAAGGGTTCGTCCATCAGAATTATCTTGGGCTCTACAGCGAGGGCACGAGCCAGCGCCAAGCGCTGCCTCATGCCCCCGGAGAGCTGGGAGGGGTATTTGTCGAGCGAGTCTCCGAGCCCGGCGGCTTTCAAAAAGGGCAGGGCCCGTTCTTCACGCTCCGCGCGGGCGACGCCGCGCAATTTAAGGGCAAACGTTACGTTCTGGAGCGCGGTCATCCATGGAAACACCGCGTAATCCTGAAATATCATGGCTATATCGTGTTTCGGCCTGTCCCTGAACAGGCCGTTGGCTAAAGGCGAGAGAAACTGATACCTGCGCCTGTAGTCCTCCATCTCGCGCCGGGTCGAAGGCAGCGGTTCCAGCACGCGCACCCCGTCTATATATACTTCTCCCTCTGTGGGAGCCTGAAGCCCCGCCAGTATCTCGAGGAAGGTGGATTTTCCGCAGCCGGACGGCCCCAGTATGCTCACTATCCTGCCGTCGCCTATTTTGAGCGACACGGAGAGGACGGCTGTCAATCCCGCCGCGGTCCGATCCTCGTTCACTATCGAAAAAAACTTTGTTATTCCCTTTGCTTCTATCATGCCCTTATCTGCCGATTTTCCAGACCGACAGCTTAATTTCCACGAATTTCAGTATCTCGATGAGAAACCAGCCTATGACGCCGAGCACGGTCATGCAGACTACCATCACCGGTATCTGGAAGAAGTCCTTCGCCTCCACCAGCACGTATCCCAAGCCGGTGCGCCCGCCGTACATCTCAGCGATCACGAGCATCACCAGGCCCATAGCGACTCCGGTCTTGACGCTCATGATGATCGACCCTATGGCGTGCCAGATGTAGACATGGAGTATCAGCGTGAGTTCGCTCGCTCCGAACACGCGGGCTGAGGCCAGGTATCTCGGCTCCGTGTCCTTTATCGCCTGATATGTGTTGAACAGTATCGGATAAAAGGCCCCTATGAATATCAGAAACGTCTGCATCGGAAGCCCGACGCCGAACAATATGATGGTTATGGGCACCCACGCCGGCGGAGGGACGGGAGCCAGAAGCTGAAAGAGGGGCAGGACGCGTTTGCGGACGGCCATGTTCCAGCCCATTAAAATGCCGATAGGAATGGCCGTTATTACAGCCGCCCCAAGCCCCAGGAAGAACTTGCCCATGCTGTGTCCTATGTGAGTGGGCAGGTGTTTCTGCGTCAGCATCTCCCAGAAAGTCACGGCCACCGTAGACAGCGGGGGAACGAGGGACTTCGGGACAGCCCCGGACCGCGGCAGCAGTTCCCAGATCAAAAGCAGCGGGACAAAGACGGTCACAAATTCCCACGAGAATATACTGCCGAGGGCGTTTGCCAGAAAATATCCGATTTCCCTCAGTATCAGCCTCAATCCCCTGGTCTCGTACCGCTTCATCCCGCCGCCTCCTTCCCGTCAATCTTCGTCCGGATCGACTCTATTGCCGTCCTCGTCCAGGAACTCCGCCAGTACTGCCAGGAGCGAGTCGTCGGCGCGGTTGAACTCGGGAACGGGCTGGCCTTCCAGCAGATCCGGCGTAATGGTCGTATGGCGCGCCACCGCGCCTCTGAGTTCTTCTGGGCCTTCGGATTCAGCGCGCAGGAGGAGTTCCGCGAGAACCTCAGCCCTCTTTCCCAGATCCCTTCTGACGAGAAGCACCTGTACGGCCTGGTCGACTATAGCGGGGCAGCACTCGTCCCCAGGCTGTACGTCCCAGTTCTGATAAAGTATCGTATGACCCTGGCTCAGAGCGGCGACAGCGGCCGCTCCCTTGATTACCGCCGCGTCGGCCTCGCCGGCCTCAAGCGCGGGGATCATCGTATCGAACGGCATCACGACGTATTCGACGCCGGTTATGTCGGCCTTCAGCCTGTCCGCGTCCTCCCGGAACGCTTCAAACAGCACGCACTCCGGCGACGATATGGCTATTCTGGTCCCCTTGAGTTCTCCGAGCCTCAGGTTGAGACCCCTGCGCAGCACTAAAGTCGCTCCGTACGGGAACGTCACGCGCCCCAGCGCGGTCAGCCGCTCGAATCCGGGAAATTCCCTCATGTTCCGCACCTTCACTATATCGACGAAACCGGCGTCTATGCTGCCGGACAGAAGGGCGTACCCCACGTCGGCCGAGGAACCGAATTTGAGCGCCTCGAACTCCTCGTCCCAGCTGGGAGATTCCGACGCCCGGTACAGCGCCGCGACCTGATTGCCCCCGGTATGACCGATGAGTACCCGTCCCGCCGCTTCCGAGGGGCCAGTGGCGCAAAGCAGGAATACGCCCATGAAAGCGGCTGCGGATATGATGTGACGAAGGCGGCTTGCGATCATGGACGCATCCCTCCTGATTCTCTCTAAATTAACCCGGTCAGTCCCGCTTACCAGGTTATACCTCTGAAAGCCTCGGCGAACAGCCTTTCCCCCGGGTTCTCCTTGATGCTGCCTAGTTTGACCAGTTCGTCCCCGAGTTTCCGGAGCCCGTCCCTGTCGAGAGTTATGGTGAACTTGAGCCTGTCGTTGCCGTAAACGATGGCCTCTTTGGGGGCGCCGGTGTAAGCAGACGCTATCTCCACAATGTCATCCGCGGTGGGATTCGCGAGGATCCGCGCGTTAGCCTCGTCGACAGCCCGGATGAAGAGTTTGAGCTGATCTCCGCTGGAGGCTATTACCCTGTCGCTGGCGTTTATGGTGCGGCAGGGTATGTTGGCGGAGACGTCGGGGAATACCACTTTATACCCAGCCAGCTCGGCTATGCTCACGTGAGGTTCCTCCAATATCGCTCCGTCGACGCTCTTAGACTCGAGGGCGGCTATTGCCGGCCCCCCCGCCAGCCTCTGGAGGCTGAACGATCCCCCCGCGTCCTTGGCTTTGACCGCGAGGGATATAACCGCCTCGCAGGTGGGGGAAATGCCCGCTATCTCCTTGCCGTTCAGATCGGCGAACGAGACGATGGGAGAATCCTGTTCGACCACCAGAACAGAGGTGCAGGGCCTTTTGACCTGAGCTATCGATTTGAACGGCGTGCCGTTGGCTATGGCCGCTATGGCTACGGTCGGGCAGGACCAGAACACGTCCGCCGTCCCTGACACCACGAGGTCCCGGGCCGCCGCGTTGTCCGCGACGCTCTCGATCACGACATCCAGGCCGTACTTGTCGAATATGCCCAGCTCTTTGGCGACGTACAGGTTGAGATGGTGCGTGGTGTTCGCGTCGGCGACCACCAGCCGGAACGGAGCCGGCGCTGAGGCCGCCGGGCTGACATGAGCGAACGCGGCGAGCAGGACCGCGCATATCGCCGAGACCGCCAGAAGCGCGCAAAACGATTTGATTCTTTTCATGATTCAAACCTCCCTCGCTTAAAATTCAAACTAGACCGAAAATCTGAAATTATTGACGCCAAGATAATGACACGCGCGCGAATCTCTTTTCCCGCCACCCCCTCCGTCTCCTAAAACTCTGCCCGCAGACTGCGCGGGTCAGTCCGGCGAATTGAAAAAACCTGCCCGTATGGACAAAGAGCCGCTCCGAAATGGCCGCGCAGATTCAAACGCCGCAATCCGGCGGGGCGGGCGCGTAACGACGGATGCTGGCAGGAACTTTCTTGCGGATTTACGTCAGGCGGCACTGGCATCGCTCCAATCAAATAACTATATAATTGATATGAATAATATGAATATATTACGTATGTTTTCTTTTTTGTCAAGCCCCTCTTTGCGCAAATAAAACCTCCAAATAAAACCACCGGTACGATTCATTCCAATTTCAGGCCGGAGACGCTTTTACCCGGCTTGAAATTGGAATGAGGGGCATTGATACGCAGCGTTTTCCGGCACGCGGAGCGGACGGACCGCGGTTCAGCGCATCCAGCGCCTTACGCTTTCGAGAAAATCCTCCGCCTCGTTCAAACGTTCGAATTCCAGGTAGAAAAACACTCCGTCGCGAGGTATCCGCTCCAGTATCACAGGAACCTGCCAGGCGGGTATTTCGTTGAATACCATTTTTTTACCGCGCTCCAGTATCTCCCTTATCACCGAGATAGATTCCTCGGTCGTAAAATCCTTTTCCGCTCCGCCAGGACCCCATTTCGGATTGGGGTCCCACTCTATCGAGTGGAGTTTATCCAGTTTCAGTATCTCGGGAAGATGCCTGACATAGCTGTTTCCGTCCAGGTTGAAGAGTATCTGTTCGAACACCGAGGACATCCGCTCCAGGGACGGCGCGATAATATCCGCGAAAACGGCGGGGGACACCATCGCGGACAGTTCGCTCAGCAGGGGTCCCCAGGGCCTTTCGTTGATCACCGGAACCCACGCGGCCGTATAGTTCTGCGCGCCGCGTATGAGACGCTCGTTTTCGAGCGTGATTTCCCTCCACCATTCGCCTGTTTTAGACAAAAGCCGCTTTATCCTATCCGGATCGAGGACCATGTCCATCAGCAGCGATTCTCTTTCGTAGAGCGAGGCCAGGATATCCGTCTCGCTGCCCGGGTCAGTGACACCAACCATATAACGCCCCTCGCTCCGTTCGCACATTTCCCGCGTGAAATCGGAGAACGTCCGGTAATAGTCGAGGTCTTTCCGCAGTTCGAGCTCGTATATCTCCCAAGCGTCGGAGAAGGGTTCTATGTCAAACCACACCGTCTCGCCGCCTATGCGGTACGGACGCCCCAAGAGCGCCGGCAGAAAACCGGGGCCGAAATCCGGGTCTATTCTCGGCACCGCGTCCCCGAGAAAAAACGCGTCCTCGAAACTCTCCGAAGCTACCTTGAGCCGGTAGTCCAGGTCCAGCCAGTGAGCGTACCTGTCTTGTGCGCTGCGGAACTGCGGCAGCGGGGAAGCCGCCGCGAAGTAAGCGCCCTCCCCTTCGAATTTCGGCCCCCAGAACTGCTTGTGACGCGCAAGACGCGCGTCCATGTCCGGCATCACATTCAACTCGGCGCTCCCTTCCGCGTTAGGAGATCAATCCGCAAAGTTTCGCTTCGTCACTCTCATTTCTCTCCAACGCGCCGAACGCGTTCAGCGCGGCCTGCGGCAGAACTATTTGCAAGCATTATATGCGATTATTGCGGCCGTTTGACATGGACGATATCAGAATATATCATATTAAATATATATGTTTAATTAATATATGACAGCGTTTTTACGGAGGTTTGACATGCGAAGTCTCTCAGACAGGACGGCGGGTTTTACGGATTCGGTGATAAGGCGCATGACCCGCGTATCGCTCAGGTGCGGCGCGGTCAATTTATCTCAGGGATTCCCGGACTTCGACCCGCCGAAAGAGATACTCTCGCGCCTGAAAGAGGTCGCGGATGCCGGGCCTCATCAATATTCCATAACATGGGGGGCGAAGAAAAACGAGACCCTGTACGACGCGTTAAACCGCCTGGAGCGCATATGGGACCTGATGCCGAAACAGCGGACCCGGGCGACGTGACCTCCCGCCGGGTCCGCGCCCGTCAATATATATCGGACGTGACTGTCTGCCGTAGGAAAAGTTATCCGACGCCTGTTTAGAATTTCACATTCGACGCTTTTTTAAGGTGTCTCGAGAATATATGTGATGTTTCTCCCGTTTTCATCTATCAGACCATGGCCGCGCTCGGGACTGATTCGTCGCCGCGCGGACCCTGCAAATGGCACGCCGCCATATGCCCGTGACCAACATCCTTCAATTCGGGCTCCTCGATTTTACAAACCAGCTCGGCTGCCGGGCATCTGTTCCGGAAACAGCAGCCGGACGGACGCTGATACGCGTCCGGTGCATCCCCGGACAGAGAAATTCCTCCCCGCCTCCTGCCCTGAAGACTCGGAATAGCCCCCAAAAGCCCCTTGGTATAAGGATGAGCGGGATTGGCGTAAAGACGCCATTTGTCGGCCAGCTCCACGATCTTTCCCATATACATCACGGCAATCCTGTCACTGATGTGTTTGACGACGCTCAGATCATGAGATATGAAGAGGTATGTCAGCTTTTTGCTGATTTGCAGGGACCTCATCAGATTGAGCACCTGGGCTCTGACCGAGACATCCAATGCGGATACCGGTTCGTCACAGACCACAAATTCGGGGTTCAGAATCAGCGCCCGGGCTATGCCTATGCGCTGACGCTGGCCGCCGGAAAACTCATGAGGAAAACGATGGAGGCAATCAGCGTCCAGCCCGACCTCACAGAGCAGTTTCACGACCATTTCACGGATCGATGCCTCTGACCTGCAGCCATGTACCCGCAAAGGATCGCCTATCAGTTTCTCCGCAGTCATATGCGGAGCAAGGCTGGAATATGGGTCCTGAAATACGATTTGCATCTTCCTGCGCATCTCCAGCAATTCTGTTCTGTTCAAAGACAGAATGTCACGTCCCCTGTAACGCGCCGAGCCGCTGTCAGGCCTGATCAGGCGCAATATGGAGTGAGCCAGGGTCGATTTCCCGCACCCTGATTCTCCAACCAATCCCATGACCTCGCCAGTCCGAATATCGAGGGACACGCCATTTAGAGCCAGGAGCGGCGGCCGCCGAAAGCCAAAGATAGACCGCTCGTTTCTGTAATATTTCGTCAATCCATCGATTTGAACCAAAAGCTCGGACTGCAATGGCTTACATCTCACACATTCCTGTAAAGGAAACAGGAGACGTATGAATTTCCGCTGCCGGGATAACGGCCCGGTTTTTCTGACCGGCACATATCGGCGGCGGAAGGACAGCGCGGATGAAACCTGCATCCGTCCGGCATTTCGCAGGCCCTTGGAATGGAACCGGCGATGGGATCAAGCATGAAAACGTCATCCTCCAGTTTCGGGACGGATCTCAGCAGTCCGTTGGTATAAGGATGTTTCGGGCGGCTGAGTACTTCTTCGGCCGTTCCGTATTCGATATCCCTTCCGGCGTACATCACGAGGACATTGTCCGCCACCTCCGAAACCACTCCCAGATCATGGGTCACCAGGATGATAGCCATATTTGTGTCCTCGCGCAGCGAAAGCAGCAGTTCCAGTATCTGAGCTTGAATCGAGACATCCAGTGCGGTAGTGGGCTCATCGGCGATCAGAAGGGACGGTCTGCAGGACAACGCGGCAGCGATCATAATGCGCTGTCTCATGCCTCCCGACAGATTGTGCGGGTATTCGGAGAAACGCCGCTCGGGCGAAGGGATTCCAACTTTGCGCATAAGGTTCAAAGCAGCCTCCTTCGCCTCCTTTTTTGTCAGCGTGCGATGAATCAAAAATGGTTCCATTATCTGATACCCGACTGTCATGGAAGGGTTCAGAGCCGAAAGAGGGTCCTGAAAGATAAGAGAGATCCTTCTGCCCCTGACAGCGCACATCTCCCGCTCCGACAGGGACATAATGTCCATCCCGCGGAACAGAGCGCTGCCTTCCAGTACGCGGCCGTTATCCGGCAGCAGACGCATGACTGACAGCATAGACATGGTTTTGCCGCAGCCCGATTCGCCGACTACGCCCAATATCTCACCTTCCCCGACGTCGAAAGATACGTCGTCCACCGGGCAGAACGGCGATCCTCCGTCTGTCTGAAATGACGTCCTGAGGCCGCGTACTGAAAGCAAAGCGCTCACATTATCGTTATTTCGCGTTAATCGACCCTCCACTCCCACGTAGGCCAGTAGAGCGTCAGATAATTCACTGGATTTACCCTGCTGAGGCGTTTGTTATACGCCATCAGCGCGTTTGTCGTGTACAAATAAGCCATCGGCGTAATATCCCGAATACGCCTCTGATATTTTTTGAAGTGAGGCAGCCTCTCCTCATAGGTCAGCGCCGCGTTTCCCTCGTCGCAGATATCGGCAAGTTCGGGATCCGTCAAAAGCGCGAAATTCACGGAATTGCCTGGCTGGATCATCTGACGGCTTTCACTGGGATCAGAGGAGTTGCCCGAACCGATAATGCCGAAATCGTGCTGCCCTTTCAGCATACTGTCCATGAGCGTCGTGAAGTCGACAAGCTGTATCCGCACTTTAAGCCCTATTCTCTCGAGATCCTGTTCCACCAGGGCTGCCGCCCGTTCTCTCATGGTATTTCCGGTCGGAACCAGGAATACCAGCTCCCTGTCGAAGGGAAATTTCTCATCCCGGAGGATTTTTTCCGCTTCAGCGGGGTCGTACCATATTTCGACGCTGTCGTCGAAGTAACGGCTCAGCGGAGTGATGGGCGTTATAACCGCCTCGCCCTCCCCTTTGAGAAGGGACTCCACTATCACCTTGCGGTTAATCGCCTTGGAGATGGCCTGCCGCGCCGGTTCCGTGAAATATTCTTTTTGCGTGTTTATGACGAGAGTCTGATAATTGCTTGTGGGCAGTGATTCCGTCACGAGATTCGGCTGATGCTTCGCAAGTTCCCAATCGTCCAGCAGGACGCTGCCGAGTCCTCCCCCGGCCAGTATGTCCACTTCTCCGCTTATCAGTCCGGCGAGAAGGTTTGTGCCCGGAATAATGCGAACTACTAACCTGTCGAAGTCCGGAGCGCCTCTGAAATAATCTTTGTTCGCCGTGAACTCCACTCTTTCGCCGTCGATCTTGTCCGCGTATTTGAAAGGACCGCTGCCTACCGGGGTTTTCTCCCACGCAGCCGGACTGTTGAGCTCCTCTATGGTTTTCCCTTCGTAAATGTGCTTCGGCACAATGAAAACATCGCTTAAATCGTTCAGCAGCGTCTCATAAAACATGGGAGACTTCAGCGTCACCACCACAGTATAATCGTCAGCCGCCTTCACACCGATGGAACCAGGCGATAACTCCGCTCCGGAGTCGTCCGCTCCGGCGATATACTGGAGCATATAACGGCTCAGAGCGTCGAGTTTCGGATTCGAGTACAGCTGAAAGGTATACACTACGTCATCTGCCGTGAGAGGAACGCCGTCGTGCCATCTGACGTTCCTGTTAAGTTTGAAAGTGACCTCTGTGGATCCCTCGCTGACTTCCCAGCTGTCCGCGAGATCGGGCACGTATGAGCCGTCGATGCGCCCGGCCGCAAGCCTGCTGTAAATCTGTCCGTAGATAAGCCTGCTGTAGTTGCTGCTCGAATTGATGGGCAGAAAAGTATCCCATGCGCTCGTCATAGCTATGGTGACCGTTTTTCCGCTCTCCGCGGCGGTCACGCGCCCGCCCGCAAAAATGACCGCAATCATCAGTAAAAACGCGCCGCTGAATACTTTGATGGATCTTCGACCATTCACATTAACTACCTGCCTTTCTTAAGTTAGATATTGGTTTTATTTTTTGGTTCCAGCATATTTCTTATGCCATCTCCCAAAAAATTGATGCACAGCACAGTTAAAATAAGCATGAACCCTGGAGGGATCCATTGCCAGGGTTTGCCGGACAAAACAGCGATGGACTGAGCGTCGTACAGCATGCTGCCCCAGCTTGAAGCCGGAGGCTGCACCCCCATCCCCAAAAAACTCAGCGACGATTCCAGCAGTATGGAGCTTGCTGTCATGAACGTGCCTGCAATTAAAACCGGATTTACCGCGCCGGGGAAAATATATTTCAGAATGATGGCCGCGTCGGAACTCCCTATAGCGCTTGCGGACAGGACATATTCCTTCTCTCGGATCGTAAGCACGCTCGCGAAAACCAACCTGGCGAATTGAGTCCATCCCAAAAAACCTATCACTACTGTAACTGTCCATACGGAAGGACCGATGACAGAAACCAGCACCAGTATCAGCACCATCGACGGGAATGACATGAACACCTCGACCAGCCGCATGACCGCACATTCCACCCATCTTCTGTAGTAACCGGCCAGTAACCCCAGGGGAACGCCCAGAGCGACGGCGAATAAAGTGGACATAAACCCGACGAACAGCGATGTTCTGCCCCCGTAAACGAGACGCGCGAATAGGTCTCTGCCGATGGAATCGGTCCCGAGCAGATGTCCGGCGCCGGGTTTGGCCCCGAAAGACGAGAGATCGGAGACAATCGGGTCCATTTTAAAAATAACCGGCAGCAGGACGACCAGAATGATCTCCGAGAGAATAACGATCAGTCCCGCGACGGCAAATTTGTGCCGCGTAAAAACCGATATCGGACGAAAACCTCTGCCATGCTCCAATTTTGGGATTTTCACTGTACTTGAGGCCTCACAGTTTATTCATACCTGACCCGCGGATCCAACTGGCCGTACAGGATATCCGTGACCAGGTTGGACAGGAGGGCCAGGAGGGCCACAAAGACAGTGATCCCCATTATCACGGGATAATCTCTCGACGATATCGCCTGGACCATCAGGGAACCGACGCCAGGCCAGCTGAAAATCTGTTCCGTGATCACAGCGCCGCCGACAAATTCGGGAATAGACATGCCTATTACGGTAAGCAACGGAGTCAGGGAATTGCGCAGAGCATGGCGCAGTATGGTCTGCGTTCTCCCCAATCCCTTTGCTCTGGCGGTGCGGATATAATCCTCCGTCAGGGTCGAAATGACGGAAGAACGCATGTGGCGCGTCCAGTTCCCGATATGCTGAAACGACAGGACCAGTACTGGCAGAATCATGTGCCGCAGCAGCATCCCGAATGACTTTTCCCCGGCGGAGTCGTACAGACCATTGGAAGGGAGCAGTTTCAGCTTTACGGAAAAAATATATATCAATACCAATCCGACAAAAAAGTTAGGCGATGACAGCATGAAAAGAGAAAGCCCCGACGCAGCGTAATCCCTCACCGTATTGATTCTCGAAGCCGCCGATATGCCCAAAAAGACGGCGGCCGCGACTGATAATACGACAGAACTGAACGCGAGGAGGAGCGTCGGCCCCATCCTCTGGATTATCACGTCGAGCACTGGTTTTTTGGTGCTGAAGGAAAATCCGAAATCCCCGCCCAAAAAGGCTTTCAGCCACATCAAATATTGGACTGCCACGGGACGGTCCAGACCCATCGCTGTTTTTTTTCTGGCAAGCTCCGCAGCGGTAATTCTCGGATCGGCCAGAAACGCGTCCAGAGGACTGCCGGGAGCGAAAGACGCGATGATATACACTATCAGAGTTATGCCGAAGAACGTAGGTACTGCTATGCACAGCCTCCGCACTATGTATCTCCATTTCATGCCGTTCAAACTGCCCCTTTTCGCCGCCATACGCAGAATAATCATATTATTAATATATGATTTATATAAATTGCGTCTATTATAATTATCTTTCATCCCGGATGTCAATGCCGCATGGGCAGCTTCCAAAACGTAAGCCGACCCGGCGGCCGCTGCCCGCGAATCGGCGATGTTTGGAAATTTATTTGAAATCAGATGACGAAGATTACGCGATGAGCGATGACCGATTTCACTTGCCAAAATCGCATGTACGTGATAAATTCTGTGAAATCTGAAAAATGAAGTGAGTGGAGTTAATGCAGAGGGACGATATGTTCATCGAAAACGTAAAATCCGGTCTTTGGCGGTGGCGCTTCTAGCGGCCGCCCACTGTATTCCGCTCAGTTTTTTGGCTGTAACGCGGGGGACTCTGGGTGATAAACCTTTATGAGTCCCCTCGCTTTTTACGGATAAACGCGGCATCACACGACGCGAGGGACGCAGAGCCCCCGCGATTTTTTTATGCAAAGGAGGCGATGTCCGCCGGCATACGTTTTCGCGAGTCCCGGGCATACAGGCGCGGAAAGCGGGTTTGATTTCGGAGCCGGATCGATCCGGCAAGTGCGGATGAGAGGAGAATGATCGATCGTGAAATTAGTCAAAATATTCGCGTTGTTCGCTTTGTTCACTATAATATCGGCGGGATGCGCCGAAACACGCGCGGAGGCGGGAACGACCGCTCCGAAGGATTCGAGCGGGGTCTACAGGGTCGGAATAGTGCAGCTGGTGGAAAACGGGGCGTTCGCGGACATGAGGACGGGGTTTATTTCGAGGATGAGGGAGCTCGGTTACGGAGAGGATAAGATGATCTTCGACTATCAGAACGCTCAGGGCGATATGAGCAATCTCAGCTCGATATGCCAGAGAATGACCGACACCGAGCTCGACTTCATAGTCACGATAGCCACTCCCCCCACCCAGGCGATGGTGAACGCCGGGCCCGACGCGCCGGTGTTCTTCATCTCCGTCTCAAACCCCATCGCCGCGGGCGTGGTCACCACGATGGAGCGCCCCGGCAAAAACGCCACCGGGACGTCCAACGCGATACCGGTGGACGAGATGTTCAAGCTCGCCGCCAAAGTGACGCCGAACGTCAAAACCTTCGGGCTCATCTACAACGCGGGAGAGGTCAATTCCGTCAGCACCATAAACGCCGCCAAAAATTATCTCGACGCGAGCGGAACATTCGGGTACAAAGAGGCGGTCGTCACGGCGTCCTCGGAGGTCCAGCAGGCCGCTCAGTCGCTCGCGGACAGCACGGACGCCATATTCGCGCCGAACGACAGCATGATCCAAAGCGCCATGACCCAGATAGTGGAGGCGGCAAACGCGGCAAAGATACCGGTATTCGGCAGTTCGGCCGTCATGGTGAACACCGGCGCGTTCGCGACGATAAGCATCGACGACCCGGCCATAGGCGCCAGAACCGCGGATATGGCGGACAGATACCTCAAGGGAACGGCCGTGGAGGACATACCGTCGATCGTCGTCTCGGACTTCGTCACGCTTTTCAATAAAAACACGGCGGAGACCATAGGCGTGGAAATTCCCGAGGATATCCTGAAAGACTCCGTGCTCGTCGGAGAGTGAGGAAAATCCATGAATCTGCTCATCGGCTCGCTTCATCTGGGACTCATATACGGCCTGATGGCGCTTGGAATCTACATAACGTTCCGTATCCTGAACACCCCGGATCTGACGACCGATGGGAGTTTCACGCTAGGTACGGCCATGTCGGCGTCGTTCGCCGTCATGGGGATGCCGGTCACGGGCCTGGTCCTCGGTATGCTGGCGGGCGCGGCGGCCGGGACAGTGACCGGGCTGCTCCAGACGAAGCTCTCCATTCACCCAATACTGTCCGGAATACTCACTATGAGCGGGCTCTACACGGTCAACCTGTTCGTGCTGGGCGCCCGCTCCAACGTATCCCTCCTGGGCTCTGAGCATATTTTCACCCGCGTCTCGGCGGCGCTCCCGGGCCTGAGCAAAAATTCGTCGCGCCTTATCCTGGCGCTGGCCCTGTGCGCTCTGGGATACGCGGCACTGGTGTGGTTTTTCAGGACGCATCTGGGGCTGTGCATACGGGCGGTCGGCGATAACGACGATATGGTGCGGGCGTCCTCCATCGACGTCGACAGGATGAGGATAATCGCGACGGCGATGTCAAACGCGCTCGTCGCCTTCTCAGGAGCGGCAGCGGCGCAGTATCAGGGGTTCGCGGATATAGGGTCCGGCGTGGGCATGATGGTGGTGGGACTGGCGTCCGTCATAATAGGCGAGGTCTTTTTCGGCAGGAGGTCGGTCACGGCAGGCTTTTTGTCGGCGATATTCGGCTCGCTGGCGTACAGGCTGGTCATCGCCCTCGCCCTCAAGAGCAGCTTCTTCCCGGCTTACGCGCTGAAACTCGTATCCGCTCTCATCGTCGCCGTCGCGCTCTCCCTGCCGGCTGTCCGGGACGGTCTCAGGATCAGAAAACTCAGAAGGAAGGCCTTTCAAAATGCTCTCCATAAATAACGCCGTCAAGGTTTTTCAGCCGGGGACGTCCAGCGAGCGCACCGCTCTCGACGATCTGAGCCTTGAAATGGGACGGGGGGAGTTTCTGACCATCATCGGCTCGAACGGCGCGGGCAAATCCACGCTCTTTAACGCCATAACAGGGGCGTTCCTGCTCGACCGCGGGTCGGTGACGCTGGGCGGACGTGATATCACATGGCTGCCTCCCCACAAACGGGCTTTCTTTATAGGGTATCTCTTTCAGGACCCCATGAAGGGCACCGCGCCGGGCATGACCATAGAAGAAAACCTATCCCTCGCTTACAGCAGGGGAAAGAGGTGGCCGCTGAGACCCGGCGTGTCGAAAGGAGACGCGGATTTTTTCCGAGACCGCCTCGAGCGCTTCGGAATGGGGCTGGAGGACAGGATGAAAACAAAGGCCGGAATGCTCTCCGGCGGACAGCGCCAGGTTCTGGCCCTGCTGATGTCGACGGTGGGCAATCCGGAACTGCTGCTTCTGGACGAGCATACCGCCGCGCTGGACCCGGCCTCGGCCGAACAGGTGACGCGCATAACTCTCGACCTGGTAGGGACGCAAAACATCACCACCATGATGATAACCCACAATATCCATCAGGCGCTGAACTTCGGGACGCGCACTATTATGATGGAGGAAGGACGTATAATTCTGGATATCAGGGGCGCAAAGCGGCGGGAGATGACCGTGTCAAAACTGATGGATATGTATTCCCAGCGGCGAAAGAGAGAACTCGACAACGACAGGATGCTGCTTATCTGAAAACTTCAGTCCGGCGGGCAGGGCAGGCAGGACAAGTTCGAACAGCGGGGAGGCTGATAAAGTCATGGACGGCGTGATCTCTTACGATAATCTGATCAAACTGACCGAATCGATACTGTCGGCGGGCTGCGGCTATTCGCCCGGGGAAGCCGGCATTACAGCGCGCGTGCTGGCCGAGGCCGACGCCAGGAACGTCCCCTCCCACGGCGTGTCGCGCCTGGCGTTCTACCGGATGAACCGGGAGAAAAACTTCACGAAACCGGGCGCGGAGCCTGAGATAGTCTGGGAAACCCCGTGCTCTCTCGCGGTGGACGGTCACGACGGCGTGGGCGCTTATATCTCGGAGTTCTGCGTAAAGCGCGTAATCGGGAAGGCCGAGGACGCCGGGACCTGTTTCTGCGCGGTGCGCGGCTCCAACCATTACGGAATGGCTGGGATATGGGCGGAGATGATAGCCGAAAACGACATGATCGGCCTGGCGTTTACCAACACCCGCGCGGGGGCCATACCGACTTACGGCAGGAGGCGGATGCTCGGCACGAACCCCATAGCCGCGGCGATACCCGGTGACGGCGGGCGCGGAGGAATGTTCCTCCTGGATGTGGCGACGACCACCGTATCACACGGCAAGATAGAGGTTTACGACCGGCGGCGCAGGCCCATGCCCCAGGGCTGGGCGGTGGATGAAAACGGGGCGGGAACGGCCGACGCTTCGGAGGTCGAGAAAATGTTCAGGTCGGGCGGCGCGTACGGAGGACACCTGTTTCTGGGCGGAGAGGGAGAGGAGAACGGAGGCCACAAGGGTTTCGGCCTCGGGCTGCTGGTGGAGCTGCTCTGTTCGGGGCTGTCCGCTGGGATGAGCAGCGCCGAGACGTTCACGCCCGGACACGGTTCCGGCATCACCCATTTCTTCGGCGCGCTCAGGCTCGATCTGTTCGGCGACCCGGGGAATATCAAAAAACGCGTCGGCGGGATACTCCGCGCCATAAGAGAGAGCGAAAAAGCCGCGGGCCAGGACAGGATTTATATACACGGCGAGAAGGAAGCCGAGGCCAGAGAGAAAGCAATGAAAGACGGAGTATTCATCGACGGCGCCACGCGTGATCTGCTGGAGTCGCTGGCCGGCGAGTTCGGCCTGGTCCCTCCCCAGTGGCGGTGAAGATAACCGTTCCATACGGCTCCGGCCAGGTATCCTGCGAGGTCCCTGACGCGCGTCCCGTCAATGTCGTGCGCGTCTTGTCCCCAGAACCCGGAGATGAGACGGAGGAGGGTATCGTCCGCCGCTCACTGGCAGACCCCATCTCGTCCCCCAGGCTCTCGGAGCTCGCCCGAGGGAAAAAGCGCGTCGTAATTCTGACCAGCGACCACACCCGCCCCGTGCCGAGCGGCGTAATACTCCCCCTCATGTGCGAAGAGATCCGCATGGGTTCACCTGACGCGGATATCACGATACTGATAGGAGTGGGCAGCCACAGGGCCGCGACCCGCGGGGAGATAGCCCTAAAATTCGGCAAAGAGTTCGCCGCGAGGGAAAAGATAGTGAACCACGATCCGCTGGGCCGAGACCTGATCTCGCTGGGGAATCTGCCGTCCGGGGGAGATCTGGTCGTCAGCAGGATGGCGGCGGAGGCCGATCTTTTGACCGCGGACGGGTTTATAGAACCGCACCAGTTCGCCGGTTTCAGCGGAGGAAGGAAGATCGTGCTTCCCGGAATAGCCAGCCTCGAGACGGTGCTGGCGAGCCACAACGCCGAATTTACCGTGCATCCCAGGGCGCGTCCCGGTTCGCTCGCGGGCAACCCTTTCCACATCGACATGCTGTACGCGGCCCGCGCCGCGAATCTGGCGTTCATCGTGAACGTGGCGCTCACCCATTCGAAAAGGATCGCCGCGTCGTTCGCCGGGGATATGGAAAAAGCGCACCTCGCCGGGTGCGGCTTCGTGCTCGCTCACGCGGGAGCCGATGTGCCGCGGACCCCGATCGTCATAACGTCCAATGGCGGCTATCCGCTCGACCAGAACATATATCAGGCCACGAAGTCCATAATGACCGCGGACTCCGCCTGCTCTGACGGCGGCGTCATCATAGCCGTGAACGAATGCCGCGACGGCTGCGGGGCGCGGACGTTCTACGACTCGTTCCGCGGGGCCCGGTCCCTCGACGCCCTGCTGGACGAGATCGCAGGCCGCGGAAGGACCGGGACGATCCCCGACCAGTGGGTGACGCAGCTCACGGCGTCCATAGTACGAAACCGCAGGGTCATATTCGTCACGGACGCCCCGAAGGAGATGGTGGAAAATTTTCGGATGACATACGCCCCGACGCTGGAAGGCGCGCTTGCGGAGGCGGATGGGATGCTGGCCGAACGCGGAATCTTCGGCGCCCCGATAACCGTGCTCCCCGACGCGGTCTCCCTGATCGTAAACGGTACGCCCCCGCAAACGTGAGTCCGAAACGCTGACACCGCAGAAAACGGGCGGAGGCGTCAGGTTCGGGGTCCGGTATGCGCGGCCCTGGTCAGCAGGTTATCTCGCCGTAAAGCCGCTCCAGCCGTTCCTCCCGCACTGATTTTTTCAATTCGCACTCCCACACGATTATCACGCGCCAGCCGGACGCCTGGAGCGCGGCCGTGTTCTCGGCGTCGCGCGCGCGGTTGCGCTCGAGTTTAGGATGCCAGTATTCCTGGTTGGATTTCGGAAGAACGCAGTCCGGACAGCCCGCGTGACTGTGCCAGAAACAGCCGTGGACGAAAACCGCCGTTTTATATTTCGGCAGGACAATATCGGGCTTGCCGGAAAACCGCTTGTCGTTCTTTCTGTACCGGAAGCCCTGCGAAAACAGATACTTGCTCACGATTTCCTCGGGTCTGGTGCCGCGGTTCCGTATACGCGACATGTTGTAGCTTCGAATCTGCGGGGAATGATTGTCAGCCATGATCCGCCCTC
>JAISWP010000087.1 GCA_031271065.1 Synergistaceae bacterium | reverse complement strand
CCTTTAATTGACATGAATTGGGAATAATATATACTTTCAGGGTGATTTCAAGACGCCGTACAGGAGGGATCTGCGTGTATAAAATAGTTTTGCTGCGGCACGGGGAGAGCGAGTGGAACAGGGAGAACCGCTTCACCGGCTGGACCGACGTGCCCCTGTCCGAAAAGGGCGTAAGCGAGGCGAAAGCGGCCGGAGCCGAGCTCAAGCGCGGCGGTTTCTCGTTCGACAAGGCGTTCACGTCGGTGCTGAAACGGGCTGTAAAGACGCTCTGGCTGGTCCTGGAAGAGATGGACGAGATGTGGATACCGACGGAGTTCTCGTGGAAGCTGAACGAGCGCCACTACGGCGCGCTGCAGGGGCTGAACAAGGCCGAGACCGCCAAAAAGTACGGTGACGATCAGGTGAAAATATGGCGCCGCAGCTACGATGTGCCGCCCCCCGCTCTCGACGAAAACGACGGCCGTTATCCCGCCCGAGACCCCAGATACAGCAGTCTTGCCCCGGAGGAAGTGCCGGCGGCTGAATGTCTTGCTGACACGGTAGCTCGGGTGCTTCCGTATTGGCATGACGTCATCGTCCCCGATATAAAGTCGGGAAAAAAGATAATAATAGCGGCTCACGGCAACAGCCTCCGCGCCCTCGTCAAATATCTGGACGGCATATCCGACTCGGACATCGTCGAACTCAACATCCCGACCGGAATCCCCTTGGTCTACGAACTGGACGCCGGCATGAAGCCTGTCTCTCACGCTTATCTGGGCGACCAGGAGGCGATCGCGGCGGCAGCGGCGGCTGTGGCGAACCAGGGGAAGTCGAAGTAAGAACATGGAGGAACGGTTTCTCGCGCAGGCTCGGGAGCTGATTGCTGACTCTTTCGCCATGGACGCCCACTTCGACCTGGCGATGGATTTGGACGACAGGCGCGAACTGGGGGCTGTCCGGGTATATTCCGACCGTCACGACGGACTGGTCCGCGCCGGAGGGTGGAACTGCCTTGTTTCGTCGCTTTTCATCCATTCGTGGCAGATTCCGGAAATGGCCCTCCGCAAGGCGCTGGATCAGATATCCGCCCTCATCTCGGAGGAACGGGAACAGCCGGACAAGATAGCCTTATGCGGCTCCATGTCCGAAGTCGACGCCGCGAACGCCGGAGGCAGGGTTGGGATAATGGTCTCCTTCGAGGGCGCGGATCCCCTCGGATGCGACATCAGACTGCTTCAGGCGTTCTACCGTCTCGGCGTCCGCGCCCTCGGCCTGACCTGGAGCAGGAGAAATTACGCGGCGGACGGCTGTTCGTTCAGACCCCGGAAGGAGGGGACCAGAGGGGGGCTCACCGATTTCGGAATCGCGCTGCTCGAAGAGGCGGAGCGCCTGGGGATGGTGATCGACGTGAGCCACCTCAACGACGAGGGGGTAACCGACGCCGCCCGTCACGCATCGCGCCCTTTCATCGCGTCCCACTCGAACTGCCGGGCTCTGGTTCCGGTCATGAGGAACCTCACCGACGAGCAGATAAAACTCATCGCCGCCAAAGGCGGCGTTATCGGCATGAATTGCGCTTCGCCCTTCGTATCCTCCGACGTCAGGGACGACATAGGAGCGATGGAGCTGTCCAGTCACATAGATCATATCGTGTCGCTCGCGGGTGACGACTGCGTCGGGCTGGGGCTGGATTGCTGCGACCGGCTTGCCGATTATCACGTCTCGGTTCCTAATATAAAATCCTACGATACCATACCGGACCACAGCCATCTGCCAATGCTGGCCGCTGTGCTCCTCGAAAAAGGCTTCGGCGAGGATAGCGTCAGAAAGATAATCGGCGGCAACTTCAGAAGGGTGTACAGGGAAATAACGGGGTGAAAAAACGGCGGCCGCGCGGATATCAGCGGCCGCCTCGGCGCGCTTTATTTTTTTACAGCGATATAGCGCCCACCGGACAGGTGGAAACGCACGCGCCGCACTCGACGCATGTGTCCTGGTCGACCGAAGCCTTGCCTCCGTCCACGCTGATCGCCGATGTCGGACATACGCTGACGCACGCCTCACAGCCCACGCATGAATCCTGATCTACTGATGCCTTTGCCATTTAAAACCCTCCCCTTGAGTCGTCTCATCCCCGGGCAATCCCAACCCGGGCGACAGGAGTATTTTAGCATAGAACCGTCCCGAAACAAGCGCAGCAATCGCACTGCCGGAATTTCACATAAAAGCCCTCATTCGGACGGGCCGAAGGAGTTTTCCGCTATCCGGGCGAGCAGCTCCGGGAAACTCCAGCCGTGGGCCAGAGCCGCCTTGGGGACGAGACTGGTGGAGGTCATCCCCGGCGCCGTGTTCACCTCGAGAAAATAAGGCGTTCCGTCGTCCGACAGCCTGAAGTCGGCCCTGCTGTAAGCGCGGCATCCGAACAGCTTATGCGCCCTGCACGCATAGTCCATGACGGCGCGGGTGATTTTTTCATCCAGGGGCGCCGGAGAGAGATATTCCGTCTCGCCCTTCGTGTATTTGGATTTGTAGTCGTAAAATCCGGAGCGGGGCCGTATCTCGATTACTGGCAGCGAGAACGAGCCGTGCCCCGTGCCGAATACGGCGGCCGTCAGTTCTCTGCCCGCGATGAATTTCTCGACGATCGCCTTCGTGTCTATGTCCCAGACCGAGTTCAGCGCTTCGGACGCCTCCTTTGTGTCGGATGTGATCGCGACTCCCACGGTGCTGCCGTTATTGGCGGGTTTTACCACGATCTTTTCCCACTCGGCCGTGAGTTTCCCGAAATCCGTTTTTTCGCCCGGCCTGACGGCAATCCCGGGGGGGACCGGGATGCCGGCCCGGGACGCCGCGTCCCGGCTAGCTTCCTTATCCATACATATCATACATGCCTTTGCGCCGGAACCCGTATAAGGTATCCCGGCGGCTTCGAGCGCCGACTGGAGCCTCCCGTCCTCTCCCCAGCCCCCGTGGAGCGCTATAAAGGCGCCGTCGGCGCCGAGAGAACGCCACTTCCTGATCGTCTCCGAGACGGAGTTTACGTCCTCCAGAGCCGCGTCGAAACCGGCCTCCGCGAGCCCGGACGCCACAGCCGCTCCCGAGTTCAGGGAGACTTCCCTCTCGGAGGAAACACCACCGCAAAGCACCGCAATTTTCATTTCCGGCCCACCTCTCCGCTGTTGTACCTGAATCCGCGATCATGCCATGCCGCGTGTTCAATGCCCATATCATATCACCTGAGCGCCGGTGTTTTTAAAAAAACTGATCCGGTGCGAGGGCGTTTGATTTGATATAAAATGATGCCGCAGACGGAGTATTGAAAGGAGTGGACGCGATGGCCCGCGGGAAGAAGCGCCGTGTCGGTGAATACGGCGATATATCGATGGGGAAGGAAAATTTTAAAGAACCTATAGGCCGCATACTAGGCGCGGACACAGCGCCTGATACAGAAGCTCCGGAGCGGAAAAAAGAACCTGGTGCCCCTTCCGGCGCCGGTCCCGAATGGACGCCCGCTTTATCCTCCAAAGTCATCGTGCGCCGCGAGACCTCCGGCAGGGGCGGACGTACCGTGACCGTCGTCGAGTTCCGTCCCGCTCCCGGCGGCAAGGCGGCGGAGGAACTTGCGAGGTCGATGCGTCATGGCCTTGGCTGCGGTTCCCGCGTCGAGGACCGATGTATCGTCCTCCAGGGGGACATGAGAGAAAAATCCGCGGCCTGGCTCGCCAAACGCGGGGCCAAGAACATCGTGATGGGAAACTGATTCCGGTTTCAAGCCGGAGATCCCTTTGTCCGGCTTGAAACCGGAACGGACGCCGCGCGGCGGGTTTGATTCGGGAAGAATCGGAAGGACCGTTTTACACGAAGAGGTCCCGTCCGCCGCGTTTGATTTTCTCGATGTTTTCCCTCGTCAGTTCGCGCATCACGGCGTTTTCGATCTTAGCCAGGTTTTTGTGTATCAGGGCGTCCGCCTGGGTCCTGAACGAATCGTCCCCGTAGTCCATCATGTACTCGCAGAGGGTCATGAGGGCGTTCGGCAGGCATACGTTTTTGATATTGCCGGATTTAGCCAGGGACATGAACCTGTCTCCCGTGCGCCCCCTGCGGTAGCAGGCGGTGCAGAAACTCGGCACCAGATCCTCGTCCATCAGCCAGCGTATCACGTCTAAGGCGGGCCTGCTGTATGCCACTTCGAACTGCTCCCCGCCGTTTTCCCGGCTGGCATAGCCTCCGACCTCCACGCTGGACCCGCCGCTGATCTGAGAGACGCCGAGCTTTATCAGTTCCTTTCTCATCGCCGGCGATTCCCTGGTGGAGATTATCATCCCGGTGTAGGGCACGGCTATCCTGACGGCGGATACCACCCGTTTGAAGTCGCCGTCCGAGAGCACCCGGTACGATGACATGTCCATCCCCTGAGCCTGGCAGAGGCGAGGCATGGATATGGTGTGAAAACCCGCGCCGAACGTCTCGTCGAGGTGACGATTGTGAAGCATCAGCGCCAGCACCTCGAACCGCCAGTCGTAGAGCCCGAAAAGGACTCCGCCGCCCACGTCGTCTATGCCGGACCTCATGGCCCTGTCGAAGGCGGTCAGGTGATAATTGAAGTCCTTCTTCGGCCCCGATTGGTGCAGCCTCGTATAGGTCGGCTCGTGATACGTCTCCTGAAACAGGATATACGTGCCGATGCCGGTCTCGTGGAGTTTCCTGTAGTTCTCCTCAGTAGTCGCGGCGATATTGACGTTGACGCGCCTTATCTCTCCGGAACCTACCTTCATGCCGTATATCGCGCCTATCGCCTCCAGGATATATTCGATGGGACAGTTCACCGGGTCCTCTCCGGCTTCCAGGGCAAGACGCTTGTGTCCCATCCTCTCCAGTATCTCCGCTTCGGCCCTTATCTCCTCCATAGTGAGGCGTCTTCTGGTGAATTTATTGCCGCAGCTGTATCCGCAGTATTCGCATTTGTTGACACAGTGATCGCTCACATACAGGGGGGCGAACATCACCACCCGTTCTCCGTATATAGCCTCCTTTATGCGCCCGGCGATGCGGAACATCCGCTCTATATGCCGGGGCGAATCGGTCGCGAGCAATGCCGCCGTGTCCTCCGGGGAAAGCCCTTTAAGGGCTTCGGCCCTGTCCAGTATGCTGTCCAGCCGTTTGCCGTCCGTTCCCCGCGCGAGTTCGAGTATGCTCTCGACGCGGGCGGCGTCGATCCTCATGTCCATTTACACAGCCTCCTTTAGAACGTTTTCTTCGATATCGCGCTTTTCACCTGTACGTTAGGGATCTGGCCGAGACGTCCCGTGAAGGCGTTGATGGCGTCGATATCGCCCATCGTCACGATAGATATGACCGCTATTCCCTCCGGGAACGGCGTTCCTGACCTGCTCCTGACGATCGATTTGTAGGATGACACTACCGCGTTGAACTCCTGCTGAACTCGCTCCGGCTCCTCGATTATGGCGCCTATGAACGCTATCCTGTTTTCTCCCATGCGCTGTCACTCCCAAATAAAAATCGCGCCCCTGCGAGCGCGGCATCATATTGATCATCGATGATGTGATGATTCATATTACATGTCGCCTCGCCCGAAAAGAAAAATCTCTGCCGGTCAAGGACCTGTATTTTTACGTCACCAAGAGAAGACGAACTTGCCGCCTCACGCCCCATGACGCTTGGAGGATAGCACTCCCAGGCCGATGACGCAACCGGAATGAACGCGGGATAAAAATAAAAAAGACGGGCGATCGCTCGCCCGTCACGATGTGCTTCGGATTATCCCGCAGGTTATTTTGTCAGAAGAGTCAGCATCGCGCCGGCCGCTACCGCGGTACCGATGACTCCAGCCACGTTGGGGCCCATGGCGTGCATCAGTAGGAAGCTGCTGGGGTTCTCCTTCTGCACGACCTTCTGCACGACCCGCGCCGCCATTGGAACGGCGGATACTCCCGCCGCCCCTATCGTCGGGTTGATCCTGCCGCCGGACATTACCTTGAATATCTGTCCCAGCGCCAGTCCGCCCGCGGTGCTGAATGCGAAGGCGATACCCCCAAGGACTATGATTTTTATCGTTTCCACCCGCAGGAACGTGTCTCCGGCCATAGTTCCTCCGACCGATATGCCGAGGAAGATCGTCGCCATGTTCAGAATCTCGTTCTGGGCAGCCTGGCTCAGTCGTTCCACGCAGCCGGCCTCTCTCAGGAGGTTGCCGAACATCAGCATACCCACGAGGGGGGCGCAGGCCGGCAGTATCAGCCCGCAGACGACAGTTGACACTATCGGGAAAAGTACGCGCTCCAGCTTGGTCACGGGGCGGAGCTGGTCCATTTTGATAGCCCTGTCCTTCTTCGACGTGATGAGTTTGATGACCGGCGGCTGTATGAGCGGCACCAGCGACATGTAGCTGTAGGCCGCCACGGCGACTGCCGGCAGAAGATGAGGGGCCAGCTTGCTGCAGAGGTAGATGGCGGTCGGGCCGTCCGCCCCGCCGATGATGCCGATCCCCGCCGCCTCCTGGATCGTAAATCCCCACGCCATAGCGCCGAGGACGGCGATGAATACCCCCAATTGTGCCGACGCGCCGAGCATGAACGTGATCGGGTTTGCCAGAAGCGGGCCGAAATCAGTCAGGGCGCCTATGCCCATGAAGATGATTATCGGATAGAGTTCGTGTTCGATGCCCTTTGACACCCAGTAGAGGAACCCTCCGTGTATATTGTTCGCGCCCGCCTCCTCGAGTATCCCGGACAGGGGGATGTTGGCCAGAAGGCACCCGAAGGCTATCGGCAGCAAAAGAAGCGGTTCGAAGCCCTTCTTTATCGCCAGATAAAGAAGGATGAAAGCGACGAAAAGCATCACCGCGTTTTTGGGCATTATCCCCAGCGCTGGAAGTCCGGAGTTCAGCCATATACCCTGCAGGGCGGTCCAGTATATTTCAAAGAAATTGAATTCAGCCATGCCGCGACCTCTTTAAAATAAGGACTGAAGCGGCGTCAGCCGATGACGACAAGGACGTCGCCGGTATTTACGGAGTCGCCCTCTTTGCAGTTGATCTGCGCGATTTTACCGCTGGCCGGGGAGAATATCTCGTTTTCCATCTTCATGGCTTCCAGCACCAGCACCAGCTGTCCCTCCGTCACGGCGTCCCCTTCGCGGACGTGAAGTTTCCATATTTTGCCTGGCATCGGAGAAGTTATCTGGGCGCCTCCATCCGGAGCGGCGGGTTTGGGGGCGGGCACTGGGGCAGCAGCTGGCGCTGCCGGAGCCGGGGCGGGAGCCGGTGCCGGGGCGGCTGGGGCGGCGGGAACGAACGCGGCCGCTGGGGCGGCGGCTGGAACTCCCGCGCTCAGTTCCTCGACCGCCACGTCGTATGATTTTCCATTCACAGATACTCGATAAATACGAGCCATTTTAAAAAAAACCTCCTTTAGGTTTTATGTCAGTATCATTCGTCTGTCTGCGTCGGACGGCGGACTAGCCGCGCGTTCCG
>JAISWP010000064.1 GCA_031271065.1 Synergistaceae bacterium | reverse complement strand
GCTATCATGCCGCTCGCGCCGGCCCAGAGAGAACGTAACATTTTCCTATACCTCCCGTTACGCTGTTTTATGAAACTATGACGGCCGCCCGACAGACGTAAAAAGCCTGCCCGACAGTTCGTCCTGAATCGTCACTGCTCTGCCCGAGGCCTCGAACGCTCGGTTAGCCTCGATCATTCTTACCATTTCCAGCACAACCTGAACATTGGAGCGCTCTAACCCGCCGCTCACTATGTCGGCATTGTCCACTGGCTCCGGAGCGCCGGATTCCGGAGTCTCCGAAAGGAGCGATTTTCCGGTCTGAAGAAGATATGTGGGGTTTTCGAAATTTACCACCTGAAGAGTGGAGACCTGTTCCCCGTCGGCGTAAACCTGCCCGTTTTCGCCGATGGATATTCTCGTGGCCTCCCCGATCTCGACCCTGCCTCCGTCGCCCATGATATATTCGCCGTCGTGAGTGACGAGTTCTCCCTGATCGTTTCTCTGGAAGTGTCCCGACCTGGTATAGAAGATATTGCCGCTGCCGTCCTCGACCACGAAAAATCCGTCCGACCCCAGCACGACATCCGTCGGGTTGTCGGTCCACTGTATGGGCCCCCGTTCGGTCGACATCGTGGTATCCGTCATTACGTTCGCCATCGAAATGACGCCGATAGGGCTTACACCTCTGAAATACGGGGAAAATTTGCGTTCGCCGAGGTCCTCGTTAAGGGCCTCGTCCACTACCGTATAGCGTTCCACCCGGTCCATGAGCACTTCGGGGAAAGACTTGTTTACAGCCACCCTTCCGCGAAAACCAGACGTGTCAACGTTGGCCAGATTATTGCCGACGACGTCCAGCATTTTCTCCTGCACCAGCATCGCCGAGGTTCCCATATAAATGCCTCTGAACATCACGCCGCCTCCCATTCACCCAGGACGGAAACGGCGCTGTGTTTAACGCCTTCTGCCGCCCCTTCTCGTTGTCGAAAGCACCGTTCCGGATTCCCTGAATTTATCCAGCAATTGGAGCGTCTTTCCGGTTCCCAGAACCACGCACTCCATAGGGGACTCCGCCACTACCGTCTCTATCTCCGTCTGCTGGGTCACCAGTTCGGGCAGCCCTCTCAACAGAGCCCCCCCGCCGGTCAGTATTATTCCCCTCTCAATAATATCGGCGGCCAACTCCGGCGGCGTTAGCTCCAAAACTTCACGAATGCCGCCGATTATCGTGTTGATAGATTCCTCTATGGCTTTCATAACGTCCGCGCTGGTCATGGTCATCTGTCTGGGCAGGCCCTGAATGAGGTCGCGGCCCCGGATGTTCATCGACAGGTCCTCGTTCACAGAGAAGCACGTGCCTATTTTGACTTTCAAATCTTCGGCGGTCTGCTCGCCTATGGCGAGGTTGAACTGCCTCCTGGTGTAGCGCATTATGGCCTCGTCGAATTTATCACCGCCGACTCTGAGTGATTTTGACACGACTATGCCCCCCAGCGATATGACGGCGATATCCGTGGTGCCGCCGCCAATGTCCACAACCAGGTTGCCGCGCGGTTCGGCTATATCGAGCCCCGCTCCTATAGCGGCCGACATCGGTTCCTCTATCAGGTACGCTTCCTTTGCCCCGACTTCCAGCGCCGCCTCGAGCACCGCGCGCCGCTCGACGTCAGTGGCTCCGGATGGCACGCCGATCATGACGCGATGGCGCATTATACGCTCGATACCCTTCGTGACTTTTTTTATGAAAAGACGCAGCATTATCTCGGTCATGGAATAATCGGCGATGACCCCGTCCTTGAGCGGGCGTACCGCCACTACATTTCCCGGCGTCTTGCCTATCATCAGTTTGGCGTCGTCGCCGACGGCGAGTATCTTGCCGCTGTTCTGGTCCATCGCGACCACAGACGGTTCCTGAAGGACGACTCCTTTGTCCTTGATAAAGATAAGGACTGTGGCCGTCCCCAAATCTATCCCTATATCCTTTCCCCACACAGGGCAACACCTCTTTAAAGCACGGAAAATTTATTCACGGCTCAATTTGCGTACGATTATAGATGATAAACGATAAACTTCAATGAGGCGCGCGCCTCGACCGGCGATCTCCTTTGTCTATCATGGAATCCAGCCTGCGGAGCATGGCTTTCGCCTCGGCCGGAAGAGAAGCCAGCAGGCGGGTTCTGTGCAGGGTTCCTATTTTATCCCTTGTATAGCCTGTATTTTGTTTCAGCTCCGACGACCAGCTCAGCTTTTTCTTTTTGAAGTACACGTCGAAGTCCGCCACCCGCCTTCCGGCGTCGTCATACTCCAGTCCCATCGCTATCCTCTTTAGCTGCTGGGGAGGGATTGGGGTGAGCAGGCGAACCTGATACACCTCCGACTTCCTCATGGCGATGGTGTACTCCGGCACCCACGCCTCTCCTACGACAATGCCGACGTCAAGCCCCTGCAGCACCGTGATAAGCCGGTTGTAGTGGAGGTCGAACTGATCCATCGCGTCGAACAGCGTTATCTCGATCTCGTTCCAGTCCGGGCTGCCCATCGCGATGTTGAGATACTCCTGAGCCTTGGCTCTGAGATAGATGAGCAATTGCCCGCACGGTTTGTCGATCAAAAGCGCCCTCTTGTAAAAGGACTCGTTTGGGACGGGTTTGTTGAGAGGTTCGGATGTGAAGTTGACGAGGACCGACGATTCCTCCATGTTGTTCTTGAGATGGATGCAGTCCGTCTCACGCGCCTTGAAATCGGCGGCTATCTGGTCTATCGCGGCGTCGAGGTTACCGATTAGGCGCATCACTATGTTGGGGGGAGTGATGTTTATATGCCGGATGACGCCGTACAGCTTTTTGTTTATCAGGTCGCAGAGCACCGCCGGCGCGGCGATGTTGGTCTGATAACACAGCGGCGCGGCGGCGGCGTCCTGTTCGATATATATCAGAGTGTCCCCCTCGGCGGCTATGTTGTAAAAATCTTCGAAAGTGCCGCTGGCGCGAGTGGACGACATTTCGGCGAGCGCGTCTCTCAAATTGCCTATATCGCCTGAAACGCTGATTTTCAGAATGATCGGCCCGTTCCTGACGAGGGACAGCATCGATAAAACCTCCTTGATTTATAAAAAACCTGCTTTATTTGATCGGACAGTTTGCTCTGTCCCCGGCGCCTCAGATGCTCCGCGCGAGACGGGCGTCGTTTGTCCCTTTGGGATAGTTGAAAACCGCTATGCCGGCGCCCGGATCTATCAGCCTCATCATCTCCAATCCGTTGAGGAAACATCTCTCACCGTCGTCGGAAAAACTCGGCCGCTCCATCGAGTGTCCGAAAAGATTGTATCTCGCGGGCTTGTCGATAACGTACCTGAAATAATGCGACACTCTGAATTTCTCGCCGCATAACGTTATATCCATCGCCTCGTCATTATCGCAGATAACACACTGAGAGGGAAGGGGAGGAAGCAATTCTCTTTTGTCGTGATTCCCCAGGGCGAGGACGACCTTTCTGTGCGGAGCGGGCAGTATATCCATTATTCGCCTGGCGGCGGCGCGGTATCTTTCGGCCTCCCCGGGATACAGTCCGAGTTTGATGTCATCGGCGAGATCTCCGGTGTGGACGACGACCGACGGGTTGACTCGGCGCAGCAGTCGCGCCATATATCCGTACATGCGTGTCGGCGTGTCGGATATATGCAGTATTTTGCCGGTTCCATCCATCATTTCGGGAATCCATCCCGCCCGGACCAGGCATTTGTCCAGCAGCAGATCGAACGAACGGCCCGAGTCCTCCGGGAATATGCCCCTTAATTTCTTCCAGAGCCCATTAAAGCGCCCCGGCCTGGCTTTCGTCCCTGGCCCCATGGAAAACCGCCTTCCGCGTCAGACTCTGATATCAATCCGATTTCAATCGGACGTTGATGCCGTGTCTCAGAGCGCGTAAACACTAAAATAAACGCGAGGGCGAACCAGGCGCGGTTTCGCCCTCGCGGCGCGCGGTTTTCGCGCGCTGATTATTACATGTACCCGTTATCGTAGCGCACAGGAACCAACGCGTTCTTGACGTGCCGGATCATGGTGGTGAAGTCGAACACGGGCACGCCGGTCGCCATGCGCACAGCGTGCGCGTAAGGAGGCAGGTCGCTGCACTCCAGCACTATCGCGGCTACCTCAGGGTTCTCGATCATCATTCTGTTCGTCACCGACAGTATCTCCCGCTGGATCTCCGACGAGTTGAGCGTGCCCTTCTCCTCCAGAACGGAGGTTCTGAATTCGTACTGATCCTCCATGCCGTAGACGGCAAGGGGCGTGTCGGGCGTAATACCGACGTTCCTGAAATGTTCGTCCGTGAGTACTGAAGCGTTTGCCGATACCACGCCTATCTTCCGCCCGGGTTTCAGAGTCTGCCGGATGAAGGGGATCTGCAGCAGGCTCGACAGGAAAACGGGAACATTCACCGCCGCGGCTACCTGCGGCTGAAAGAGCGCCATGAACCCGCAAGCTCCCGTTATCGCGCCGACTCCCTCGGCTTCGAGTTCTCTCGCGCCCTGAATGAACGGTTCCAGCAGCGCGGGGTCCCGTTCGTTGAGCAGGCGTTCGATGGAGGAACCCTTTACTTCCTTGTAGCGCACCGGGAAGTCGTACGTCGTCGCGTTGCCGACGTTGCCCGGTATGCAGGGGTAAGCGGCGTCGAGTATGAGAATGCCTATCGGTTCCCCGTCCCATGAGCGGGATTTGCTCTTTATGCTGTAGACAGTCATGGCGTGTCCTCTATATGAACGCCGGTTCCATGAAGAGATCGCCCTCTTCGAAACGGCTCAGCCGGAAGTTGCGGATATCGACGAACGTCTTCTCGCCGAAGAACATCTCCTTCGCGAGCCTTCCGCCGCTCGGGCCGAACTGCAGCCCGTGGCCGCTCCAGCCGCAATTCACCCATAGCCCCTCGACCGGCGTCCAGTCGATGATCGCCTGATGATCGGGCGTCACGTCGTACGGGCCCGACCACTGGTGAATCACCCTGACTCCCGCTAGCGCGGGGATGCGCTGGAGGACGCTCTTTGTCACTCCCTCCAGGAATTTCGCGCTGTTGCCCGATTCGATCGTCTTCGGCTCGTCGGGGTCATCCCTGCCGAAGAAAAAGCTGCCGTTCGGAACCTGCTTGAAGTACGCCCCATCGTCGAGGCAGAGCGTCATCGGGCAGTTGAACGGTTCTATCGGTTCCGTGACGAGGAGGTTGTGCCTCTCGGATGTGACGGGCAGCTCCACGCCGACTGACGCCGCGAGCGCCGTGGACCACGGGCCCGCGGTGAGCAGAACTCTTGGAGCGCTCCAGGACTCCCCGGCAACCTGAACGCCCGTTATCCTGCCCCTCGAAGCCAGGAGCTTGTCCGCCGGAGTGTATGTAAAAATTCTCGCGCCGAGTTTTTCCGCCGCCCTGCCGTAGGCCATGGTCAGCGTGTGAGGGTTTATGTGCCCGTCTTTCGCGCAGAAAGCCGCTCCTATCATGCGCTCGACGTTGAGATAGGGCCAGCGGCGTTTCATTTCACCTGGCGTAAGGTTTTCGGAGGGGATGTCGAGACTTTTCTGCAAAGAGACGTTTTTTTCGAGCTGGGTCATGCTCTCCTCGGTGTAGGCGACCCATAGGTAGCCCCACTGGGTGAACTCCAGATCCAGCTCCCCTCCGAGATCGTTCTGGAGGGTCGGGAAACATTCGAGGTTGTACTTGGCGAGGCGGCAGTTGACTTCGGTGCCGAAATGCTGGCGCAATCCCGCCGCGCTGCGGCCCGAACCTCCGGAGGAGAGATACCCCTTCTCGAAGAGCGCAACGCTGGCGCCCTCCTTCGCCAGGTGATACGCCGCGGAAGCGCCGTGCACTCCGCCTCCGACTATAATGGCGTCCGCCGTCCTTTTTTCGTTTTGCGCTTTGTTCCCGCTCATATCGAGGACCCCTCCTTGCCGTAGGCGCATAACCCAAGTTTGATGGGCTTTACGGGCGGACGGATGGTTCCGGGATCGATTTTATCGAGCGGTTCCCCCGTCGCCTTGGCCAGTTCCCTCAATATAATATCGCGGCAGCCTCTGCCCTGGCACGGCCCCATGCCGACGCGAAGTATCCGTTTCAGTTCGTCGAAGTGACGATAACCCTTGCCTATCCAGGAGCGTATTTCCTCCAGGGTTATCTCCTCACAGCGGCAGATGATGACGTCGTCTTCTTTCATCATTTACACCACCCTTATCGCTCTAACGTCGTTCACTTTATCGGCGGGCACGCTCACATGAACTACCCTCGTCCTGTCCTTCAGAGGTTCGGTAACGTTCTCGACCCGGCCGTCGCACACTTTCTCGCCAACCCGGCCGAGGCACGCGACGTTGTCTCCTTTTGCCGGAAGCGGCAGCATCTCGTAGGGGATCTTCATCAGCGCCATCCCGTCGCCGAAGGTGAGGTCGGCCACGAAGCACGCCAGTCCAGGACATTTTGCCACGCACATCGCGCATCCGGTGCATTTGCCGTAGTCTATCCGCGGCGTATCGTTTATATCCGCAAAGGCCAGAATGGCCCCTGTGGGGCACGATGTATTGCAGGGGTCGCACGGTATCCTCTGAGGGCACTCGACTATGACTAGCCCGCCCTTGTGCTTGTTCCAGAGGTCCGCCGGAGGTTTGAGGGCTCCGGGGCGCTCCTCGGTCAAGACTCCGCTTTCAAAACTTTTCGGCGCGTTCATCAGGCATCAGCCTCCCATCCGTCAACCGTGACGTCCGCCACTCCTGCGCGAATTTTTTCTCCCACTTCGCCGGCCCTGAGATTTTTCAGCCGCAGGTGATATTTTTCGAAATCGCCGGCGGATACCTTGAACCCGAGCGCCGCCGCCGCGCTCATTCCGGCGATGCGCCCCTCTATCATGGCGGCGCTCGCCTCCTCTATGCCGCACACGTCGCCGGCCATCCATACGCCGGCGTTGGATGTCCTCATGTTTTTATCCCTGAGCGGAACATGCCCGCAGAGGAAGGGCACGTACTTCATCTTGCAGCCCGCCTGCCAGAGCAGTTCGTTCGACGGGGTGAGCCCTACGGCGAGACATATCGTATCGCAGTCGATTTTTTCGGGAGGGCCCGCCGGATTGAATTTTTCGTCGAGTCCGTTTATCAGAGCGCCGGTGACGAAGCTGTCCCCGACAGCCCTGGCGATGGAGTGCCGCAGGAGTATCGGAACGCCCAGCCTTCTCACTTTGGCGGCGTGCACCCAGTAGCCGCCTATGCGGGGCATCGCTTCGAGGATAGCCGCGACCTCAACCCCAGCCTGTATGAGCTGGTAGCTGACGATAAGGCCGATATTTCCGGCGCCTATCATGAGAACTCTTTTGCCGGGTACGACTCCGTATACGTTCATCAGGGTCTGTACCGCGCCGGCTCCGTACACTCCCGGGATGTCGTTGTTGGGAAACGGAATGAGGCGCTCCTGAGCGCCGCTCGCGATCACTATTTTTTTCGGAGAGACTCGGATGTACTCTTCCTCGCCCGTCATGGCGGTCACTACGTTCTCGTCCGGGTAGTAGCCGAGGACGGTGGTATTGAGCATGGCCTTCACCCGATCGCCGCACTGCGCGATCTCGTCGCGCAGCAGGCGGGCTATTTCAAAACCGCGGGTGCCGGCGAACTCGTCCTTGCTTCCGAAAAACTTGTGAGACTGTTTGACCAATTGGCCCCCGAGGTGCAGATCTCCCTCCGCTATCAGCACCTTCGCCCCTATTCCCGCCGCCTCCGCCGCGGCCGACAGGCCTGCCGGGCCTCCGCCCACAACCAGGATGTCAGTTCTCAGTTCCTTCATGATCACGCCACCTCTCCGGGAAAGAGTTTAATGGCGCCGCGCCCTTTCTGGGTTTCCACTTTCATCCCGCGTTTCAGAGGCGTCACGCACGTACGCACGTTCGGGTTTCCGTCGACCACCATGAAACATGAACTGCACTTCCCGATAGCGCAGAAAAAGCCTCTCGG
>JAISWP010000204.1 GCA_031271065.1 Synergistaceae bacterium | reverse complement strand
CGATACACCAGCAGGCCCTCGTTGAGCGTCGCTGTGAACGGCTCGTGTCCGGTCTGTATGCCCGCATCCCCCTCCGTCGATCTGAATATGACGTAATCCACCTCTTGATCGCAGAGCGAGCCGCGCGGGGTGAGCACCCTCAGCCTGAGTTTTTTATCTTTTTTATTATCTTTTTTACCCGCTTTATCCGCTCTGTCAATTAGTCCTTCCATGATGAGCCCTCACGCTGTCTTCTTCTGTCCTTCCTTCGCGCTCTTTATCACATCGTCTATCGAGCCGGCGTTGAGAAAGTGATTCTCCGCCACATCGTCCAACCTTCCCTCCACGATCTCCCTGAAGCCGCGCAGCGTCTCCGGCAATGGGACATACCTGCCGGGGACGCCGGAGAAATTTTCGGCCACGAAGAAAGGCTGCGAGAGAAAACGCTGTATCCTGCGCGCCCTGTTGACGATGAGCTTGTCGTTCTCGGACAGTTCGTCGAGGCCAAGTATCGCTATTATGTCCTGCAATTCGTTGTAACGCTGCAAGATGCTCTGTACGTCGCGGGCCACTTCGTAATGCATGTGCCCCACGGTCTTTGGGCTCAATATCCTGGAGTTCGACGCGAGAGGATCCACGGCCGGGTATATGCCCTGCTCGACTATGCTCCTCGACAGCACGGTAGTCGCGTCAAGGTGCGCGAACGTAGCGGCCGGAGCCGGGTCGGTGAGGTCGTCAGCCGGCACGTAGACCGCCTGTATCGACGTGATGGATCCGCTCTTGGTCGATGTGATGCGCTCCTGAAGGGAACCCATCTCCGTGGCAAGCGTCGGCTGATAACCCACGGCGCTGGGAATACGCCCCAACATCGCGGATACCTCCGAGCCGGCCTGTACGAAGCGGAATATATTGTCTATGAAAAGCAGGACGTCCTGGTGTCTTACGTCGCGGAAGTATTCGGCCACGGTGAGGCCGGTCAGCGCCACTCTCATGCGGGCGCCCGGCGGCTCGTTCATCTGCCCGAAGACCAGGGCGGTCTTGCTCAGAACTCCCGATCCCTTCATCTCGAAATAGAGGTCGTTGCCCTCCCTGGTGCGCTCCCCGACGCCGGTGAAGACCGAATACCCGCCGTGTTCCGTGGCGATGTTCCGTATCAGCTCCATTATGAGGACTGTCTTGCCGACCCCCGCGCCGCCCAGAAGGCCCACCTTTCCCCCCTTTGCGTAGGGGCAGAGCAGGTCTATTGATTTTATTCCGGTCTCCAGCATCTCGACCGCGTCGGCTTGTTCCGAGTAGTCCGGCGGACGCCTGTGGATCGGCCACCTTTCCGAGCCCTCCACTTCGCTCCCTCCGTCGATGACGCGCCCCAGCGCGTTGAACATGCGTCCGAGCGTGTCGTCCCCGACGGGAATCGATATCGGCCCGCCGCTGTTTATCACTTCCGCGCCCCGCACCAATCCGTCAGTGGAATCAAGCGCGATGCACCGCACGATGTTGTCGCCGATCTGCTGGGCGGCCTCCGCTATCAGAGTTCTCCCCGAAGCGTCTATCTCAAGGGCGTCGTATATCTCCGGGATCTCTCCCTCTGGAAATTCGACGTCGAGCACCGCGCCGGTGATCTGCGCCACATGTCCTTTGGAACCAGCCATGCGTATCAACTCTCTTCCGTCGTCAGCAGCGCTTCCGCGCCGCTCACTATCTCGTTAAGTTCCTGCGTTATGCCGCTCTGTCTCAGCCGGTTGTACTGGAGAGACAGGCGTTCGATCATATCGGCGCAGTTTTTCGAAGCCGAGTCCATGCTCATTATTCTGGCGTTTTGCTCGCACGCGGCGGCGTTCAGCATCGCGCCGTACACGCACGCCGACAGATAAAGCGGCGTTGTGTATTCCAGCACGGCGTCAAGGCCAGGCTCGAAACACATCTCACGTCCGCGCGGGTCCGCGTCCGATGCCGAAAGGGGCAGGATTTGCCTCGTGACCGGCAGCAGGGAGAGCGCGGATTCGTATCGCGTATATACGATGAAGACGGAGTCCACCGTTCCCTTTTTGTACAGATCGACGGCGATCGCGCTGACCTCACTCGCGGTTCCGTAAAACGGGGATTCGGACGCCCCGTCGAAGGCCCGCTCGACGATGTACTTTCTCCTGCGCAGGTGATCGCGAATCTTCCTGCCGACCGTGACGCAGCGGACATCCCTGCCCATGCGCCGAATCTGCGCGACGGCTTCCCTGCACACGTTCGAGTTGTAAGCGCCGCACAATCCCCTGTCCCCGCTGACGGCTATTATCATGGAACGCCCCGCGTCGGGCGGCGTGATGTATCTGTGACGGGCGCCGCGGGCAAAGCGCATGATGCCGCGGATCACCCCGCTGAAATATTCGACGTAAGGCGCGTTGCTCTGCATTCGCCGCAGAGTCTTCTGAACCTTCGTCGACGCGATCATCCGCATTGACTTGGTGATCTGTCTCGTGCTGGATATGCTGTGCAGCCTCAATTTCAAACCCTGCGCCGATTCCATGCCATTTCCCCTCGAATCGTCAGAAGAGATGCTCTTCCTGGACAAACTGTTTATACTGCTCTATCCCCCGGATGATTTTCATTTCCAGCTCCGGTTCGAGCCCCTTCTTCGCGGCCTCTTCCATTATGCCGTCGTAGTGGCTCCTGAAATATTCGACCAGGCCATTCTCAAATTGAAGAATTTTCTCGACCTTGACGTCGTTCAGATATTTTTTTACCGTCGCGTACAGCACCAGTATCTCGTCCTCCAGCCGGAAGGGGCTGAACTGCTCCTGTTTGAGGGTCTCCACGATCCGTTCCCCATGACGGAGGCGGGCCTTCGTTTCATCGTCCAGGTCGGAGCTGAACTGGGCGAAGGAAGCCAGGTCCCTGTACTGGGCCAGCTCCATGCGTATCGGGGCGGCTCCCTTTTTCATCGCCTTGACCTGAGCCGAACGTCCCACGCGCGAGACGGACAGTCCGGGATTTATGGCGGGACGGATGCCGGAGTTGAAGGCAACCGTTTCCAGATATATCTGGCCGTCAGTTATGGAGATGACGTTGGTCGGTATGTACGCGGACATGTCCCCAGCCTGGATCTCTATTATCGGAAGAGCCGTTATCGAACCGCCTCCGTTTTCGACGTTGAGCCGTCCGGCCCGCTCCAGAAGGCGCGAGTGGAGATAGAAAACATCTCCGGGGTACGCTTCCCTTCCCGGCGGCCTGCGCAGCAGAAGGCTCATGGTTCTGTAGGCCGCCGCGTGTTTCGAGAGGTCGTCGTATACGATGAGCGCGTCGTCGCCGTTTTGCATCCACTCCTCACCCATGGCGACGCCCGAATAGGGCGACAGGTACTGCATCGTCACCGGCTCGGCCGCGCCCGCCGCGACGACGACCGTGTAACCGAGTGCTCCCCGGCCGGCGAGCGTCTTGACTATGTCCGCCACGGTGGACATCTTTTGTCCTATCGCCACGTATACGCATTTGACGTTCTTGCCCCTCTGGTTGATGATCGCGTCGACGGCGATGGCGGTTTTTCCCGTCTGTCTGTCGCCTATTATGAGCTGCCTCTGCCCTCTGCCTATCGGTATCATCGAATCTATGGCTTTGATGCCGGTGAGCAGCGGAACGTTGACAGTCCGCCGCGCCAGCACTCCCGGCGCGACGCGTTCTATCGGGCGGTATTTTTCGGTACGGATGGGCCCATTGCTGTCCAAGGGC
>JAISWP010000016.1 GCA_031271065.1 Synergistaceae bacterium | reverse complement strand
CATCGATATAACCCAGCTGGACGATGTCTCTTTCCCGATACACAGCAGATGCGAGGACAACTGGCTCATCGTGATAGCCTCCGGCACAGAGCCCAAGGTCGCCGACGGCACCGTTTACTCCTACAGCGGATGGGAAGCGGTCAAAAACCTGTACGACAGCACAGACGCCGTGAGATCCAGGGACGTGGCGCTGCCCACCGGACCGAGAAAGGCGCCTTACAGAAAGGTGACCATGATGGATAAGGACTCCGCAGGAAGGGTCGTCCTGAGAGAGATCGACCCGGACAACCCCATCCGCACCCTCGTAATAGGCATAGTGGCCAGCGAGGACGACCCCGAGGTCAAAAACAACGCCCTGGTCCTGGCCGAGGTCCGCAGAATGAGGCTCAACCTGATACGGATGGCGGTGGCGGGCCAGGGAGGAGACGCCAGCAAGATAAATTACGGCAACATGTACGACGCCCCGCATCAGCCCTTCTTCGCCGACGACGTGTCTTCTCTCAAGACGGCCATCCGCAACGCTCTGACGTCCGTCACATCCGTGCACAAGCCCGTGCAGGCAAGCGGCTCGGTGGTTGAAATCAAGGACGCCGGCGACGGCGGCAGGGAATTTATTTCCGCCTCGTACCGGATTGTCAGCAACAATCAGTGGGAGGGGACTCTCACCGGGTATCGCGCCGAAATCACAAAAAACGAGATCACCGGCGTGACTCCGTCGGACTCCTGGGAACTGGGCAGAAAACTCCTGAATAAGCGCGACACGGGCGGCGGGCTCGACGTCAGTATATGGGACCCCTCGGCGAAGAAGTTCTCCTCCCTCAGCCAGAGCGAGGCCGCGTCAAAGAACATTTTCGGCCTTGACGGGCGTCTTACCGTGCTCCAGAAGTCCGGCCGGCTGTCCTTCAACGAGGCCATGTATCAGTGGGTAAAGGGTTACGACTACTCCTACATGAAAGACATCTCCTACCCGAGGAATAACCTGCTGGCCGATTTCAGCCTGCACTCGATAGCGGTGGTCGGCAAGCCGAGGACCGCGGCGGACTCTCTGCCGGGTTACATGGAATGGGCGGAGGACGAGATGTCGAAGGACAAACGGAAGACCCTTTACCTGCAGACCAACGACGGTCTGATGCACATGGTCGATCCGGCGACGGGAAATCCCAGAAAGATTCTGCTTCTGCCTCCGATGCTGGTCCCGACCCGCCTAGCCTCCCTCAAGACCAATCCCGCCGGGGACAAACTCTCGTGGCTGGAGGTCACGGCCGCCGATGGGAAGGACGGGGCGATGAGGTCCCATCCGGCTTTCACCATGGACGGTCCCCTGCAGAAGAAGGACTTCAGGGGAATAGCGCCGGGAGACGCTTGGGGGACGTATCTGCTGGGGTCTCTGGGACGCGGGGGCAGCGGACTCTATATGATGGACGTGCGCGAATACGACGATCCGAAGTTCATGTGGTACTACGAAAAGTACGGCGAGAACCTGATCTCGATGCCGCCCGGCGCTTCCGCCCCCGCGATATCCGCGGGCGGCGGGACGGAGGCCGCGGGATACATGAAACTGGGTTACAACAGCCCCGCTCCCGCCGCGGGCGTGGTGATGACGCCGGGCAGCGACGCTGACGGCAATCCCAATATGCAGAACGTCATAATCATGGCCGGAGGCGCGCAGAGCAGCGCGGACCTGGCGCAGAACGGCCGCGAGGGGGCCGTGCTGCTTGTGATAGACCCGAAGGACGGCAGCATACTGCGGGCATTTGACGGGAACTCCGTAGAGAACGGAACAAGAGTCGGGAGCGGAGTCACCGGTCCGGCGCCCTATATGGGGATGATGGTGTCGGAGCCGGCTCTCCTGCGCTCCGAGAGCGGAGAGCAATACGCCCGGTATACCGTCGGCAGGGCATACGCCGCCGACAACAGGGGCAATATATTCGCCCTCATGATGGAAGGCGCGGACTCCCCGGGCAGCGTATCGAGGCTCTATCCCCGCCAATGGAGTATAAAGACGGCGGCTACGCTCCAGCCAAGCCTCGGGGCGGCAGGCAGCAGTTCGAACAGTTACGCCGTGCCCTACGGAGTGGTCGCCGTGAAATACGACGACTCGTACTGGATAGCAGGCGGCACGTCGAACGCTGTCACGAAGAAAGAGAGCTCAGACGATACCGGGGAAATACAGAACGAAAAGCAGATGATATTCTCGTTCAAAACGTCAGACGGGCAGACGGCGCCGCTGGCGAGGAACGACCTGCAGGAGCTCGCCAAATCCTCTCAGACCGGGGACCCTGTGATGGACGCGAACGGCAGGGGCTGGTTCATAACTCTCGACACTGTGAAGGGATTCGAGGAGACCGTCATGGCGAAACCTCAGATAGCGGGTGACACTCTGTACGTCGCGACCTTCACCAGGACGAAAATAGACCTGATCGGGGCCGGCGATATATGCAGCGGAACGGGAAAGTCCGAGAGCGGTTACAGCCGTATATACGCGGTCAGCGTCAAAAACGGCGCGGCGGATTTCTGGCCGCCCCTGAACAATAAGAAGATGAAATACCTGCAGATCGAGGACGTAAAGATAACCGGCCTCACCAAGGTACAAAACAGAGGCGGCGTGACGCTGTGGGCCTCTTTCGAGGATCTCTCCGGAGGCAGTCTGTCCGGGATAGACAGCAGCAAGGCCAGATATCTGGAGGGGATGAACGTCGTCGAAATGGATACGCCCTCCGGAGGCGCAAAGACGCTGATCCCTCCGGGCGAAAGCGTCATCTACTACTGGAATTTGAAATGAAAGACAAAGAGGGCGGGGCCGCGCATACCCCGCCCTCTTTCCGTTTTTATCCGAGGTGCGCGCCGGGGCTGGTGATCCTGCCGGCCTTCATGTCATAGCGCCGGTCGCAGCGGCGAGCTGTTTCGGCGTCGTGGGTGACCATCAATATCGCGGTTCCTTCTTTCGCTATGGAGGAAAACAGGTCCATTATTCCCCTCGTGGTTTCTTCGTCCAGGTCTCCGGTGGGTTCGTCGGCTATCAGCAGCTTCGGGGACATCAAAAGCGCTCTCGCGACGGCCACCCGGCGCAGCTCGCCGCCGGACAGGCTGGAGGGATACTGAGCCGCCAGACCGCGGATGCCGGTCTGCTCCAGCAGGGACATGGCTCTGTCGGTTGGGTCTCCCTCGCGCCCGGAGATAACATGGGGAAGGATCACGTTTTGCGTCACCGTGAAATTAGCGAGTACGCCGGGGCCCTGCATGATGTAACCCAGCCTGGTGTTTCGCAGCTCGGAAAGCTCGTCGTCGTTCATGCCGCCGTATTCCCGCCCCTCGAAAGTCACGCTGCCCGAATCGGGCGGCAGAAGCCCCGCCAGCATGTTGAGCAATGTGGTCTTTCCGCTGCCGGAACGCCCCGTGACGCAGACGAACTCGCCCTCTCCGACGGACAGAGACGCGCCGTCCACCGCCATGAAACTATTTTCGTCTCTGAAATATTTTTTTTTCAGGCAGAGAGCCTCGATGATCACGCGTCGCCCTCTCTTATGACGCCGTATGTCTCGCGGGCGCATATTCTCGCCGACGAACAGAGCGAAGCGAGCATCCCAGCCGCGAAGGAGACGGCGAGGCTTCCGGCGGCGGCGGCCAGCATCTGCGCCGGCGGCATGTGCATGTACGGCATACTGATGGTCGTTTTGATATATACCCTGAAGGGCAGTATCAGCAGAGCTGAGAGAAATATGCCGGTGAGCCCTCCGGCCGCGCTGATCGCCGCGGATTCCAGCACGACCAGCGACGCCAGTTTTTTCCTGGTGATACCCAGGGAGCGCAGTATCCCGAACTCGCGTTTTCTCTCGTTCGTCATGACTGAAAAGACGACCGAGAGGGCCAGGACGCAGAGGAGCCACAGCACTGCGGCGAAGGCGGTGACGAAACCGGCGAGGGTCCTCAGCCCCCCGGAGACGTTTCCGATGATCTCCTTTGCCGGAACCACGGCTATGCCGCTTTTGCCGTACCCGAACCTGCTGTATATCCTGTCCGCCATGGCGTTTGGGGTAAACCTGCCGTCCGTCAGGACGGCCACCGACGATATGGCTCCGCCGGGCGGCGGGGGATCGCCGGTCATTTCCGAGCGGTCCCGGGCGGCGCGCCTCGCCGAGTCCATGTCCATGAAGATGGATCCGTCGAATCCGGTGCCGGTGTTCTCCATCTTCGCGGCGATCCTGTACTCTCTGCCGAAGAAATTCAGCCTGCCGCCGGGCTTGCCCGACACGGCGCCGCCTACTACGATATCCCCGTCCGACAATCTGCCGGGCAGCGACGTCCTGATCCAGGGCTCGACGATGAAGTCCGTGTCCTGCTCTATTCCTATAATCTGGGCCGGTATCGAGCAGCAGGAGGCGTTGAAGGACGCCACCATCAGCTGCGGCGAAGCCGCGATGACCCCTTCCACCTCGTATATTTTTTCGGCCCACTCGCGTTCCATGAAAAATGTGCTGGGTTCGCCTCGGAGCAGTATCCCCTCGATGGTTTTGTCGTAACCGCTGGGAAGGATGAGTATATCCGCGCCAAGCCTCTTGGAGAGCCCGTCCGTCCCGCTGACGACGCTTCCTATGATCGCCGACCCTCCGAAAAGCACGCAGGCCAGTACCGCCACCAGCGAGATGAGGCAAACGGTCCGGAAGGGCCTGCGTTTCAGATTGCACCATGCTATGCCGCGAAACGAGAGCGGCGTTTTTCCGCACTTCATCGGAGGGGATCCCCTTTCCGCCGTATTGCGTTCAGATACGCTGCGTTCGCGGCGAAACCGACGGACGTGAGGACGCTTATCACATAGATCGCCGGAAAGGTGATCATGCGGCAGGGCATCATCTCGTTCCCGCATCCCCCGATCAGAAAGCGGGGAATCGTAAACGCGAGTATTCCCGACAGGGAGAGCGCCGCAGAAAAACCCATCCTCACCCCGGGTGAAGAGTATAAGAGGTGAGCGATCCCAAGCGCGGCAATAAGGGCGCCGGCGCCGATTTCCGCCTGCCCGGTCCAGCGGCACCTCATCCACGTGCCGTCGTCCGCCGGGCCGCACAATTTGAAAAGGAACTGAGGGCCGCCCGCGATCAGCAGCCCGGCGGCGATTCCCATAACCCCGGAAATGAACCTGTTTTTCAAAAAAATACCTCCCTGCCGCCAGCGTAGTTAGCACGCTTTAACTCGGATAAAATTAAGTCATCGCGCGCCCTTTGTCAACCCGCGATCCCGTCAGAACCGGTTTAGGGAGATAAATAACGGGTTGCGGCGGCGAACGATTTATGCAAAAATGTTTTCTGCGCGAGCGATTGTAATTTAAAGAAGCCGGACTGTGTGCACGGCCGGTGATCTGTGATTTTCAGCAAAACCGGCGGGACTCCGCCTGAGATGACCGTATACGCGCGGGAGAGGGGACGCGGCAGGCGAATACATGCTCGAAGCGATAAATTTATCTAAAAATTACGGCGGAAACCCCGTCGTCGCGGGCGTCAATTTCGCGGCGGGAAAGGGCGAGACGGTCGGGCTGATAGGCAGAAACGGGGCGGGTAAATCGACGGTCATGCGGATGCTGACCGGTTATATCGCGCCTTCCGGTGGGTGTGTCCGCGTCTGCGGCGCCGACATGGCCGCGGACCACGCGGCGGCTGCCCGTCACATCGGTTACATGCCGGAAACCCCGCCGCTGTACAGCGATTTGACAGTGGGCGAGCATCTGACTTACGCCGCTTCCCTGCGCGGGATAGCCGGCAGGCGGGCCCGCGCCGAAATTGACAGGGTCTGCGGCGCGGCCGGAATTTCAGATGTGCGCGCCAGGCTGATAAAAAACCTCTCCAAAGGTTATCGCCAGCGCGTGGGATTCGCGTCCGCGATGATCGGCTCCCCGGAATTCATGATGCTGGACGAGCCGACCGCCGGGCTGGACCCGCGGCAGATCGTGGAATTGCGGAAATTGATCGCCTCCATGTCAGGCGAAACGTCGTTTGTGATCTCCTCGCACATTCTGCCCGAGATCGCGTCTTTATGTTCGAGGATCCTGATACTGCACGGCGGCGGAGTGGCGGAGGACGGGACGCCGGAGGAGATAGCCCGCAGACATTCCGTCTCAGGCGCGGTGGAAGTGGAGACGACGGGCTCTCCCGACGCGGCGCGGGGGATACTGCGCGGTGTGTCTCCGAACGCCGCCATCACCGAGGAACGCCTCCCCGGCGTCACCCGCTTCAGGATCGCCCCCCAGACGCCCGGTGACGGCCTCGAATTACGGTCGGCCGTATTCGAGGCGTTCGCCCGGGGCGGCGGGGCGTCCTTGGTGACTCTGAGGCAGGTTGAAAGAAGCCTTGAGGACATATTCATCGATATAACGGGGCGCGGCTGATGATCGGAACTTTCCGGAAGGAACTCAGGCTTTATTTCTCAACCGTTTCCGGGTACTCGTACTCCGCCGTTTTTGCGGCCATATCCGGGGCGTTTTTCATAATGGCTAACCTGATGCCCGCGGACGGCGACATCAAGGCGTTTTTCTCGTCTTTCTATCCGTCAGTGAACTTCATGATCCCCATACTCACCATGAAGCTCTGCTCCGAGGAACGCAGGATCAGGACGGACGAGCTTCTCAAGACCTCCCCGGCAAGGCTTTCCGGCGTCGTCGCCGGAAAGTTCTTCGCGGCCCTGTCGGTATTTGCCGGGTGCTTTGCCGTCACAGCGGCGTTTCCGCTGATACTCGCCGCCTGCGGCTCGGTCCTCGCCGTCGAAGCCGCCGGCGGGTACGCCGGAATGATCCTGCTGGCGTCGTCTCTCATCGCCGTAGGTATTTTCATATCGGCATGCTCCGAGAACCAGATCGTGTCCGCCGTCCTGACGTATGCCGTATTCTTCGCCCTCCACGTCATGAACGGGGCTGGATCGGCTATGGGGGGCGCGCTTGGGGAGATACTGGCGCGCTTGTCTCCGACAGGCCGTTTCATCCGATTTGCCAACGGCATATTCGACCCCTCGGACGCGGTCTTTTACATAAGCGTCACCGTATTTTTCCTGTACCTGTCCGCGAAGCGCATGGAGCGGGACCGCGTCCCTCCGGAACGCGCGCGCAATGTCCGCGCCGTCCTGGCCCTGTCCGCGATGCTGTTCGCGCTGATCAACATCTGTTCATCTCTTGCCGTGCGCAGGTTCGACCTGTCGGCGGACATGACAGGAAACAGACTGTACGAGGTTTCCCCAGCCGCGGTCCGGTACGCCGGGTCTATAGCGTCCCCGGTCACGGTAACGGTGGTGTCGGACGAGGGGAGTTTTCCGGAGATGCTGGGCGAAATGCTGAGGCGTATTGCCGGCACGTCCCGCCGGATAGCCGTGCGATACGCCGATCCGTATGAAAACCCCCTGCTGGTCGACCGCTACCGGCAGCTCGGTTATTCTCCGATGGTCTCGGATGTCCTGGTCGAGGGGGAAAACGGTGTCCGGCTGGTGAAATACGGGGACATATTCGTCAGAAGAGACGGCGAAATTCACGGGATCCAGCTCGAACAGCAGCTCGTGAGCGCCATGCTGGCGGTTTCGTCCGGGACGGGTGACAGACGGCGCGCGGCGTTTACCTCCGGTCACGGGGAACGCTCCTCCGCCGCGCTGCGAGACATGATTTCCTCGAACGGGTTTGAACTGGACGACGTCTACGTCGGCGCGGGGATAAGCAAAGACGCGGATGTGCTCGTCATAGCGGGGCCGTCGAGGGATTTCACGCCCGAGGAGGCCGGAGAGGTCGGCGCGTATCTGTCGGGCGGCGGAAAGGTCATGGCGTTCACGGGACCGTCGGAGCGGCCGTTCACGAACCTGGGAGCTCTGTTCGCCGAGTGGGGAGCGGAGCTCATGGACGGCGTGGTGACCGAGAAACGCGCTTATGCCGCCGGCAGTCCGACGAACGTCATTCCGCGGTACGCGCCCCACGATATCAACCTGTACTTCGCCGAAAACCCGTATTATGTGGTGATGCCGGCGTCCAGGGGGATCGTGACGGACGGGGAAAAGACCGGGTTTTACGGGACGCGCCCGCTTCTTTTATCCACCTCCGGCTCGGTAGTGACCGGACCTGGCGGAGACGAATCAGGCCCGTTCACCCTCGCGTCCATCTCGGAACTCCGCGGCGAGGGAGGGGAGAGTTCCGCCCTGTTCGTCGCGGGGTCCGCCGGAATGTACTCCGATGACATCATGGACACGCCCTCCTACGCCAACGGCGGCTTTCTGACCAGGACGCTCGAATATATGACGCGCGGCGCGGCGTCCGTCGTCATACCGCCCAAGACGGTCGTTCCCCCGAGGATAGCGGTGACTCGAAACGTGACGGCTGTCACGGCCTTTGTATATCTTTTGGCGCTGCCTCTTGTCATCCTGACCGCTGGGACGCTCGTCCGCGCGTCGAGGATGCGGCGGTGAGGAATATCGTCCGCAGAGGCCGTGGCGGTTCCGACGGAAGGACGATAACGGCGCTGTCGTCCGCGTGCATCCTGCTGGCGGTTCTGGCCGCCGCCCTCGCGCTGTACGATCCCGACGGAGCGGAGACTGTCCCGCCCGTCCCCGGCATATTCGAGATAACGTCCATCCCCGTCTCGGAAATCGGCGCGGCGGCCGTCAGCAACGCCCTTGTGTCCTACGGCCTTATGAACCATCCCTCCGGCGTGGAGGTGGTATCCGATGTTTACGGAAACTGGAGCCAGCAGGAACTGAGGGCTTTCATCGGCGCCGCCTGCCGCCTGACGGGTTCGAGGAAGCTGCCGGACGCGTCAGTCGCGGAAACGCTGGGTCTGAACGATCCGCTCGCCAGAGTGACGCTCATCAAGACGGACGGGACGAACGTGAAATTTTCCGTCTTGAGCCGCAGCGAGATCAGCGGGGAGTACTATGTCTTTTCTGAGGAACATCAGGCGGTATATATGGTCTCAGCCGCAGACGCCGAAATTTTTCTCCGGAGCGAGAGCGCGTTTCTCCCGCGCACCATATTTCCGGCGATAAACGCCGGGGATTTGGACCGCCTGTCGGCGGTATCCGTCGATTTCCTGACCGAAGGCCGCAGCTATGCTGTGGAGCGGGCCGGGAGTTCGTTTTTCATCACCAGCCCTATAACGCGCAGAGTCACGGCGAACGCCGTAGCGGAAACATTGCTCCGTCCTCTGTCCTCGGTGCGCTCGGACGATCCTCCCGAATACGAACCTGAGGGCGCGGCCGTTTCCTGGGACCTGCGCGTCGCAATGGCGGCGGACGGGACGGAGTATTCAGCTCTGGCGGCGGCGCGCGGCGGGCGCATAATTATGAAAGACGAAAAAACGGGCCTGGTCATATCTTCGAAGGCTGATTTCCGGCCGGCGTTCTACGGCGGATTCATGTCGATGATCGGATCCCGGGCTGTATATTATCCGGCGGGCGACGTATCGTATATACGGGCCGAATACCGGGAAGTTATGTTCTCGGAATACAGGGGCGGCGGTCCGGAGGCCGGCGGCTTCGGCCCGCGGGCCTCCGGGATACTGGAGGCGCTGAACAGCCTTGAAATCGCGGCCGAGGCGGCCCGCGGACACACGGAGACAGGGAAAGAACCCGTCCTGCGCGTGACGATCGGTCTTATGTCAGGGGAGACCGACGAGATAAGCCTGATACCGGCGGAGGGCGGCCTTTATCTCGCTGCCGTGAACGGAACCGCGAACTTCGCCGTATCCGGGGCAGCTTTCAGCCGTCTGAGGGACGCCGTGTCCGATTGACAAGCCGTGCTTATATTGTTAAGATTTTAAACGTTTTGGTATACTTCAACTCATTCATAATAAATTCAGGAGGAATGGCCAATGAAGAAGTTGCTGGGAGTTTTTTTGTGCGCCGCGCTGGCTCTGTGCGCGATCGAGGGTCTCCAGGCTCCAGCCTGGGCAGCCGATACGAAGCTCACGATCTGCGGGACCAACGGGATCGGGGATACTCAGTCTATGGCTCATGAGGAACTGGCGAAGCGCCTCAACGCCCTCGGCGGATGGGACGCTGCCGCGATGGTGTCGTCCGAGATGGGGAGCACGGACGACGTCACTGAACAGGCCATCAACGGGGCGGCGGTCATAGCGGCGTCGGACCCGTCGAGGCTCGCATCGTATGTGCCGGAGTTCGGCATACTGATGATGCCGTATCTTTTCGACGATTACGCCCAGCTGGACACGCTGATGGACACCGCTCTGTACAAGGAGTGGAAGAATAAATTCGTCGAACACGGCATCGTACTCCTGACCAACAACTGCCTCACCGGGTGGCGCAACTGGGTCACCAATAAGGAAATAAACAAGCCCGCGGACCTGAACGGCCTCAAGATCCGCACGATGGGGAACGCGATAGCCATCAACTCCGTCAACGCGATGGGCGCCATCGCGACGCCGATGAACCAGAACGAATGTTACAACGCCATCACTACGAAAGTCATCGACGGGGGCGAGTGGCAGCTGCCCACGATCTACTCCTCCAAATTCTACGAGGTCTGCAAGAATATCAGCCTCTCGCGCCATTTTCTCCTGACCGGTTCGATAGTCACCGGCGTCAAGTGGTATGACTCTCTGAGCGGCGTACAGCAGGCCCAGCTGTCCGAAAACGCGGTCAAGACATACAAGGACAATCAGACGCTTGTCCTCGAATACGAGAAGAAGTACCTCGACGAGATGGCGAGCGCCTACGGGGTCAAGGTGACCACGCCGGACCGCGAGGCTTTCAGGGTTGCCACGGCGCACCTGTACGCCGACAAGAACACGACCGGGGGAGCCGACTACGAGGCTATCAGGGTCGAACTCTACAAGCAGCTCGGCTTGAACTGAGAATACCCGCTCCGGCTCCGTCCGGACACTGACGGGCGGCGTCATCCTCATCCGTTCGGCCGAATGCGGCCGGAAGGTTCGGCGGGGAGGCGCCGCCCGGTTTTATTTCGGCTTCATGCTGAATCATAATAATCGTAGGTGATGAAATGGCTCAGAATATTTACAGGATTTACTGCAGGATAGAGGAGATAATCACCGGGTTCGGTTTTGCCGCAATAGTGGCGCTGACATTTATGAACGCTGTCCTGCGCGTGTTCGGGCGTCCCATAATATTCGCCGACGACGTGAGCCTGCTGCTTTTCGGGTGGGTCGCGTTTCTGGGAGCGGACGTGGCGCTCAGGTATTCCAGGCTCGTCGGCATGGATATACTCGTCAGCAAATTCGCGCCTAAAGCACAGAAATTCTTCCAGATAGCGGTTTACGTCATAATGACGACGGCCCTGGCGCTTTTTGCCGTCAAGGGTTACGAACTGGCGCTCGGCAACTGGAGACGTCAGTTCAACACGCTGCCGATATCCTACGGATGGGTGTCCCTCAGCCTCCCGGTGTGCAGCGTCCTCATGATATTCACCGCCCTGATCAAAATCGTCAAGGTCGTTTCCCGCTTCGGCGACGACAGCTACAACGTGAGGAAGGACAATCCCGATATCGTCGGCGAGGAATACACGGGCGTCTCGGATTCGATGGAAACGGGCGGAATGCCCCGGAAAGGCGGGGAGCCGTCATGACGGCTCTCATCGCCGTATTCACCGTACTGCTGCTCATAAACGTTCCCATAGCCTTCGTCATAGGCATCGCCGGGGTCGCGTGGTTTTACGTCCACCCGGAGTTTCCCATGGCGATCGCCGTGCAGCGCGTCATATCACAGACTCAGTCGATCCCGTTCCTCGCGGTTCCGTTCTTCATATTCGCGGGCAACCTCATGAACCGGACCGGAATAACCAAAAACCTGATCTCGTTCTCTAGGCTTTTGACGCGCCGAATGACGGGCGGCATCGCCCAGGTGTCCGTCCTGCTGTCGACCCTCATGGGAGGGGTCTCCGGTTCCGCCGTGGCCGACGCGTCAATGGAGGCGAGGATCCTGGGGCCCGAGATGATAAGACGCGGATACTCCAAGGGCTATGCCGGCGGCGTGATCTGCCTGACGTCGCTGATCACGGCCACGATCCCTCCCTCGCTGGGGCTGATCCTGTACGGATTCGTGGGGGGAGTGTCCATAGGAAAACTTTTCATAGCCGGAATAATTCCGGGACTGATGATGATGGCCGTCCTCATGTTCACGGTGTCTGTGACCTCGAAGCGCAGGAAGTACGACATGCCGTCCCCCGATGCTCAGGCGCCGTCTCTGGCCGAAATTCTGCGCGAATTGAAGACCTCGATCTGGGCGCTCATATTTCCGCTGATACTGATAATAGGGATACGGTTTGGCCTGTTCACTCCGACGGAAGCCGGTGCTTTCGCTGTGGTGTATTCGCTTTTCGTCGGCGTATTCATATACAAAGAGCTCACCTGGAACGATTTCCTGGCGGCGCTGAAGGACTCGTTCATAGACAACGGAGGCATAATACTGATCATCTCGCTGTCCGGAATATTCGGTTACGCGCTCACCGTTGAAAAGTCTCCGGCCCTGCTGGGCTCGCTGCTTTTCGGTATCTCGTCGAACCCGCAGATACTGATGGTGATAATAGTGCTGTTCCTCGTTATATCGGGCATGTTCATCGACAGCAACGTCAACATACTCCTTTTGACACCCATCTTCCTGCCGGTGCTGAACCGGATGGGGGTCGATCCGGTGCACTTCGGCATCTGCATGATGACGATGGTCACAATGGGATGTATGACGCCGCCGGTCGGAACCGCGCTCTATACTGTGTGCGATATTCTGGACTGTCCGGTGGAGGAGTATTTCGTCGAGACCATACCGTTCTACGCCGCGGTGATAGGGCTCGACATCATACTCATATTCATGCCCGGAGTCGTAATGTGGCTTCCGAACCTTGTGTTCGGAGGATGACGCGGCGGGTTTCCGCCCTGCTCTGTTACTTCTGATTCGAGGAGGCGTTCCATGCTTCGCGTTATGATCGTCGGCTGCGGGGCCATAGCTCCCGCCCACGTTGAGGGATATATGAAATTCCCGGATATATGCAGGATAACCGCTCTGGCAAACCGCTCGCCCGCCAGGGCGGATAGCCTGAACGCCCGGTACGGGCTCGATGCGAGAGTCGTGCGGGACTACCGCGGCGCACTGGAGGACGTCGACGTCGTGTCGATATGCACTCCTCCGGGGGAACATTCCCGCATCGCGGTCGACGCGGCGGAGGCGGGCTGCCACGCGCTGATAGAAAAGCCGATGGCCCTGTCTCTCGCTGAGTGCGACGCTGTGATATCCTCCGCCCGCCGGAACGGAACGCTGGTCTCCGTGGTCGCGCAGAGCCGTTTCATCAGCGGCATAAGGAACGCGATCGCGGTTGCGGCTTCGGGACGTTTCGGCAGGACGCTCTACTCCCGGGTCAGCTCGGCCTGGTACAGGGGGAGCAGTTATTACGACCTCTCATGGCGGGGCAGGTGGGAGGCGGAGGGCGGAGGCTGTACTCTGAACCACTCGATACATCATATCGACCTGCTGCTGTGGCTGAAAGGCATACCGAAGAGCCTGACGTCGGTGATAGCCAATCTCTGTCACGACAACTCCGAGGAGGAGGATTTCTCGTCGTCGGTACTGAGCTACGGCGACGGTTCCATTGCCGAAATCACGAGCAGCCTGGTCTCCCACGGTGAGCCTCAGTATCTGTCATTCCAGATGGAGCGCGGCGGCGTGACGATACCGTTCGCGGCGTACGCTTCCGCCTCCCGGGTCAACGGGTTCCCGTATCCTGACGACGGGCGCAGGGAGGAAATAGAGTCGGCGTTCGCGGAGCTGCCGGCCCTGCGCTTTGAAAACCACGACGGGCAGATAGCGAATTTTCTCGCCGCGATCGCCGGGGACGAGGAACTGGTATCCGGGCCCGAGGACGGCAGGCGCTGCATAGAATTGATCACCGGCGTCTACAAGTCGGGGATATCGGGGAAGCGGGTATTCTTTCCAATCGTCCCGGACGACGTGTATTACGGCGGCGAATGGCGTGGGGCGGCTCCGCGTTTCCACGAGAAAAAACGCGATATCGAGCGTTTCGACGACATGACGATAACGGATTTCAAGGGTAAATTCTGACAGGTCAGGGCCCGGTCATGGTTGATATAATTGATATGAATGGGCTCAGGCGCTGTTTTGAGGATTTGGAGGAACGGATAGATCCCGCCGAGGAGGACCGGCTTGCCGGCAGCTGGCTGGATTTCGCCGGACTCAGGCGCCATGAGGCGTTTTTCGCCCCGGCCCGGAGGGCGCAATGTCCCTCCAGGCGTCCGGAGGAATGGCCGGACGTCAAGATCAATGATTGCTGGGACGACGCCGGCATGATGGTATATCATCAGATCAAAGCCTGCTCCGACACGCTGAACCGCGCCGGAGGGGAGTTGCTGTCGGTCAGGCCGAACTACGGGACCGGGATCATACCGTCGATGTACGGCGCGTCGGTTTTGATGCTGCCGCGGGAGGCCGACACTCTGCCCGGCGCTCAATCCCTCCCGGACAGG
>JAISWP010000270.1 GCA_031271065.1 Synergistaceae bacterium | reverse complement strand
AGGTTTCTGCGGTAGAAGGCATTGCTCTCCTCTGCTGTGGAAAATCCCGCGTACTGGCGCACCGTCCAGGGACGCGTGACGTACATGGTGGGGTACGGCCCTCTCAGGAACGGAGGCAGACCCGGCATATAGCCGAGGTGTTTCAGCCCCTTGTAATCCTCCTCGGTATAGAGGGGTTTCACGTCTATCTGTTCCATGGTGCGCGAAATCATCTCGGACGGAGAGCGCCCCGTCTCCTCCCTGAAACGTTTTTCCCAGCCGGCAGCGGACGAGCCCTGGCTGCCGTCGGTTTTGAACTGTATTTTTGTGAAATCGGGGTGAGATTTTTTCGACCCTTTCAACTACTTCATCCCCTTTTCTTTTTGAATACCTCTCAGGACATCAAGACAGTTGGAGCGGATGTTTATGAAACCGTCCACCCCTGAGTCCAGGTATGACTGTTTGTGTTCCTCGGCGGGAACGCCGGCGAGACAGACCTTCATGGAGCTTTTTCCCTTTATGCGGCGCGCGAGAGGCGGGACCAGTTCCGGGTACGAGGCGTCGGTGGAGCAGATGACCGCCGCGTCAGCGCCGCTTGCCGCCGCCGCGTCGGCGCACTCGTCCGTCGAGGCGTATCCGCCGTTCGTCAGTATCTCGAAGCCGGCCACCTCCATGAAGCTCGTGATGAAGTCGGCCCGCGCTTTATGCTGAGCCAGCGGTCCCATATTGGCCAGGAATATTTTGACGTTGTCTCCCGTGCGTTCAGCATATTTCTCGGTGGTGAAGCGGAGTTCTTCGTACTGCTCGGTCCAGCGGCGGGGGAGTATCGGAGTTATCTCCGCGCCGTCCGGGGCCGTTGGGAACGAGGGGCTCACTGCCCCCGGCAGCCTGGTTTCCGTCAGGTTCGGGTACATGTTAGTTCCCACAGCCCGGTCGGCCCTGGTGGCAAGGCGCTTGAAACGCTCCTGCAGCACCTCGTTCACCGAACTCTGTATATATCCGCTCTTCGCGCAGGCGAGCATCCCGCCGCGCCCCTGCACGTCCTGGATAGTCTCCCATATCTTCGCGGCCAGCTCGTCGGTGAGAGTCTCCACGTACCAGGAGCCGCCCGCCGGGTCTATCGGCGAGGTGAGGTGGAACTCCTCCTGCAGCATTATCTGGGCGTTACGCGCCGTCCTGCGGGAGAATTCGTCGCTCTCTCCCGCAGCCTCGTCGAAGCAGCCGACAGTGAGGCCGTCCACGCCGCCTATCACGGCGGAGAATGCTTCTGTGGAGCTGCGGAGCATATTTACATAGGGGTCGTAGTACGTCTTGGTGAAATACGACGTGCGGCCGAAGATACTGGCGGTCACGCTCTCAGGGTCCGGGCTGCCGCCGGAAAATTCGGTCACGATGCGCGCCCAGACCTCTCTGGCCGCCCTTACCTTGGCGCTCTCCATGAAAAAGTTCGATCCCATCTCGAACTCGAAGCGCGCGGCGCGGGCGAAATCGTCTATGTCGAGTCCCCGATCCTGCAGGGCGTACACCAGTTCTATGGCGTTTGCCATCACATAAGCCGTCTCCTGGACCGCGTTCGCCCCTCCGTCGTGATAGACCGATCCTTTGAGCAGGACGGCGCGCAGTTCAGGCGACTCGGCCCGGGCGGTTTTTATGGCCTCTGCCAGTTCGTCCGCCAGTGCTGAAAAATCTTTCGGCAGCGACCCGCTCAAAAGATAACTGCCGATGGGGTCTGTTCCGATGCAGCCGGACAGGTCTGAAGCGGAAAATCCGAGCTCTCTGGCGGCTTTGGAGATGAATTTGAGAGGTTCGCAGCAAGCGCCGGCCGACACGTGAAAGGGGTGCTTTCTGACGTCGATTCCTGAAAGGATGGCCTTAGCGTCCGCAGCGGAATTTACCAAACCCTCCGCCCTGAACGTGATTGCGGTGGCGCCGCGTTCCAGCTCGCCTCTTAAGATCGACGCCGTCTCTTCCGCTGTCTTGCCCGAGGCGTCCTGGGCGATCTCCCACGGGCGGCCCGCATAGCCGGACGCTCTGGAGCCGCGGACTGCCGGGAACGCTCCCGGCATAGTTCGCGCCGCGGGAGGCGCCGGCTTGTGATCGAGCGTGTAGAGCGGTTCCAGGGTTATCCCCTCGTATGTCCTGGTGAACATGCTTTTTTCAAAAGACGCGTCTTTCAGCGCGGACACCGCGCTTTTTTTCCACTCCTCGTAGTCGGACGGCGCGAATTCGCTCAAGTCCACCTCCGGCAGTTCCGACGACTGACTCGCGGAGGCGTTTTCGCTGCGGCTGCACTCTTCCATGTACTTTCACCCCCAGGTGTTATATAAAAGAATCTCCGTTGGATTCTCAAATCAGTTTTTCGCTTGCTGCAGGCGCTGCGCAGAAATGTTAAATGAAACAGCCCGGTTCACCCAGCGTAAAACATACTAAATTAATTATGAAACAAATATGCGCCCGGCAAGTTCGGTTTAAACCTCGAGCGCCTCGCGCCGCAAAACGCGGCGTCATTCTGCCTCAAATCCCAGCTTCAAGGCGGGTGAAGACACATGTGCCTTGAAAGATATTGGAATAAAAGCCGGGGCGATACCTGTGGAAGTATAGCACTTTTAAATATAAGTTGTCATGATTTGTATATCATTTTTCCGTCAATTGAGATAATTTTCGGACGGTTAGTCCCGCATCGGTTCCGCGTCCGATATTCATTTACGTAAGGATTTTTTCGAGGCGTTCCCGCAGTTTTTCTTTTGTCCTGTCTATAACCCCGGCTTCGTTTTTCGCGATCTCCAGGGCGCGCGAACGGAGCGCTTCCAGTTTGTCTTTGTCCGAGAGGAGACCGGCTACCTTTTCGGCGAGGTCGTCTTTGCCGGTCATTATGACCGCGTCCTCCCGTTTCAGCATGTCGTAGGTCTCCTGGAAACTGGCCACATTGCGCCCGGACAGGATCGCCGCCCCGAGCCGGGCCGCCTCCATCGGGTTGTGTCCGTCCATGGTTTCCAGGAGCGAACACCCCACGAACACCAGGCCGGAGAAAGCGTAGTACAGTCCCAGTCCGCCCAGAACGTCGGATACATACACGCCGGTCGACTCCGTGACCTGGTCCCCGGCCGATTCAAGCGCGGAAAGGAAACCCGCGCGGCGCGCCATATCCAGCACTTCGCTCCCCCTGTCCGGGTCCCGGGGGATGACGATCAGCATCGCGTCCGGGACGACGCGCCTGACCGACGCGTGCGCCCCGAGTATTATTTCCTCCTCGCCCGGATGAGTGACCGACGCGACCCAGGAAGGACGGTTCCCGGACGCCCTTGAAAGTTCGTTCAGCCTTCCGCCGTCGTAAGCGAGCGGCGGAGCGCCGTGTTTCAGGTTGCCCACGCACTCCGCGCCCGTTATGCCCATGTCGGACAGCTTTTTCGCGTCCGAGCCGGAGCAGGCGAGGGCGTATACGAAGGAGGACATGAGCAGTTTCGCGTCGCGGCGGTGTCTCATCCAGCGCGCGTACGAGCGTTCAGAAATCCTGCCGTTGAGAAGTATGAGGGGGATGTTTCCCGCCCGTGCCGCCAGAAGCATATTCGGCCAGAAATTGCTGTCCGCGAAAAATCCGACCGACGGGCGCCAGTGCGCCAGAAAACGTTCGGCCCAGGCGCGGCGGTCTATGGGAAGAAACTGATGTATCACGCGTCCGGACATTTTCGAGACGATATTGCGGGCCCCGGTCACGGTGGTCGTGGTCACCAGCACGTGAGAGCCGGGGTAACTTTCGAGGATGTAATCCATGATGGGGACGACGGAATTTCCCTCTCCCACGCTGACGGCGTCGAACCAGAATATCTTTCCGCTGGGGCGCGGCGCTCCCGGAACCCCGAGGCGCTCGAGCCGGCGTTTGGGGTCTCCCGCCTCCCGTCCCCTCCTGCGCCTCGCCTCGATCAGAGGGCGGGCCAGAGGGCGGGCCAGGTACATAAAGGCCCTGTAAAGCGCCAGCATCATCTCTGAAGGTACCTCTCCAGACACTCCCATACGGAGGCGGAGGCCCCGGACCTGTCCCTGAAGTATTTCGCGCACATCGGAGAAACGTCCAGTTCTCCCCGGGCGGCCGCCCGCCAGAGAGACTCTATTTCGGACCGGTTTGCGATCGGGAAAGCGGCTCCGGACGAGTCGAGCGCCGAGGTCGGTTCCGCGAAGTCCTCCATGCTTGGACCGTGGAGGGTTGGGACTCCCCAGCTGGCTGGTTCCAGTATGTTCTGTCCGCCCTTCGGGACGAGGCTGCCCCCTATGAAGGCGGACGAGGCGAGCCCGTAGAGGGAGTAGAGCGTCCCGATTGTGTCGATCACCACGACGTCCGCTCTTTTCATTTCCTCTGGACCCGATGAGAAAAGCGCGGTCCGTCCGAACCCGGACGCCGTTTCGGCCACGGCTTTTGCCCTTTCCGTGTGCCGGGGCGCTATTATCAGCCTCGCGCTCGACGTCTCCGGGCAGTTTCTGGCCGCGGCGTACGCGCTCAGGATGACCTTCTCCTCCCCGCTTCTGGTGCTGCCGGCCACGAATACCGGCTCGTCCCCGAGGGACAGGTAGGCTGCCAGATCCGGCAGCAAGCGGGACGCAGCGCTTCTGCGCTCGAGGATGGAGTCTATTTTAGTGTCTCCCGTGACCTGTATTTTGTCCGGATCGACCCCTATGGAGGAAAGACGTCGCGCGTCCTCGCCGCTTCTTGCCAGTATCCCGTCGAAGAGACCGTACATTTCCCTCAGGGTCCCCCCCATAAAGCGCGCCCGCCTCATCCTCCTGTCGGAGACCCGAGCATTTATCAGCAGCCTCGGAACTTTGCGCGAGCGCAGTTCCAGGAGCAGGTTGGGCCACAGTTCAGTCTCCAGCGCCGCGAATACCGAAGGCTGGAGCGCGCTGCACGCCCTTTCTGCTATATCGGGCACGTCCCAGGGGGCGTATATATGCGCGCCGTATCTGCCCGCCATGAGGTCGCGCACCGCCGCGGCCCCCGTCTCCGTCATGGTCGATACGACTACGGCGCCGCCCCATCCCGAAGCGGCCGCCGCGGATGCGACGGAAGCGGCCGCCTGGACCTCTCCGACGGAGACGGCGTGGAGCCACAGCGTCGGACGAAGGCCGAACACGCCGGTCTTTTCACGTCCGTATATTCCGCACCGTTCCTCGAAGCCCGCGCCGTATTTCACGCGCAGTCTGCTTTCGATCAGCGGATACGCCCTTTTTGTGATCTCCCTGTAGGCTCGGAGGAGGAATTTCATCAGGCGCCGTCCTCACTCGTGCCAGACTGTGACCGACGGATAGCCCGCCCTGCCGCGCCTTATGCGGAAGTACGGCTCGAACATCCGTTTCAGCTCCGACAATTTTTTAGTTCTTATCCAAAGCGTCGAAGGGGAGTCGTCCGGTGACCAGCACTCGCAGCCCGCGTCGCGCAGACGCTCCATCAGGGCTGACGAGTCCCCCGGACGCCCCTCGAATTTTACCAGCGGCGTGTACGGAGGCATCGAGAGCTCTTTTCTCTCGCGGAGTTCGCTCCGCCAGAATACCCGCCACCCGTCGGGCAGCGGAAGCCCTCTCTGCCAGTCATGTCCCGGGCGGCGGGTCTGCAGCACCACTCTCCTTCCGGCGGGAGAAAGTCCCCGCCAGCAGGACTCCCATATCAGGGAGTATGCCCGAGCCCTCGAATCGTGGGAGTCGGACCTGGCCTCGCCGTCCGCGTCGAGCCAGCCGACCATCCCGACCTGTGCGTCGTCGCACAGTGACAGTGCGGCTCTAGTGCCCAGCATCACGCCGGAGTTCGATTCGCGGATGGTTTTTTTTATCCGTTCGCCGTCTGCGTCGTGGGGCAATATCGGCACGCCGCTGATAATGGCGGCGTCTGCCAGGGGATAGAGGGATTCGAGACCAGGGCGGCGAGCCGAGAGCAGACGCCCCGCGCAGTTAGGGCACTCGTCCGGCGCTCTGGATGTCTTTCCGCAGGATACGCAGCATATTCTGGACGCGGACGCTTCCAGCCTCATAGTTCCCCCGCATTTGGGACATCTGACCGGAACGCCGCACTCCTCGCAGATGATCTCTCCGGCGTATCCCTTTCTGTCCAGTATCCATACCGCCCACTTTCCGCGGCTTATCGCCTCCTCCGTCTCCCGCACCAGCGGCTCGCTCACTGCGAGCCCTCCGGACACTCCCTCTACGGAAGGCGAGTAGGCGAGCTTCAGGTCGACGAATATCACCCTGGGGGCTGTCGGCGCGTAATGTCCGGACGCTTTTGCGTCCATCCGCATGAATGCCCTGCACGAGGGCATCCTGCCCCCCAGCACCAAAGAGGCCCCTTCGATGCGGGCCCGGGAGGCCATGAGACTTCGCACGCTGTATATAGGATTCCTCATCGTCCGCCACGCGCCGCTGCTCTCGTCCTCCACTATTATCCTCCCGAGTCCGGGAATCGGCGCCATCGCGGAGTTCTGCCCTCCGACGACGACGGATATATTTCCCTCCGGGGAGCAGAGCCTGCGCCAGGTTTTCCACACTCCCCGGCCGGTCCTGGGATACAGGATCATCGCTTCTTTGAGATGGGCCGGAAATTCATGAGACGACGACAGATACTCGAAAAACTTTTCGGCGTCCGTGTAGATCGGAAACGATATGAGCGACGGGACCCCGTCCGACAGTATTTCCCTGAAGCGGGCGAAACGCAGATCGTCCCTCGGATCGTATACAAATTCGGTCTTGTCAGAGATGAGATTGTGTGATATAAATAAGTCGTCCGCCCGTTTAATAAATTCGCCTTTTAGGAATCCATCCGGGAGCAGCGTTTTCATTGCGGCGCCGAATCCGCATACGTACGCGGCGCAGAACCATTTCAAGAGCGGCATGACAAGGGGCGGCTGGACGGGCCTTGCGGCGGTGAGC
>JAISWP010000267.1 GCA_031271065.1 Synergistaceae bacterium | reverse complement strand
CCGGGGTCACAGCGGGCAGATCGAGAAGCGATGATCCCAGGGACGCCGGCAATCAGGTTGTCCTGGCTCCGGCGGACGGCGGGGAGGACCGCGTATATCTCAGCCACCTCGACAGCGTGGCGGTGGAGACCGGCGACGAGATAGAGGGCGGCGGCATTCTCGGGGGAATGGGAAACACCGGCTATACGAAAGGAGAGACCGGCGTCCACCTGGACATAAAGGTAAAATCCGGCGGCGATTGGATAGACCCGTTCGAATACTTCAAAGATTCAGAGGTGTATGGCTATGGATATGATTCAGATACCGGGAAGCGTTTCAGCACAGACGGCAGTAAAAGAGCCTGGGAAAAATTCCGGAGCCGGACAGATCCGGAAACCGAAGCCGATACCCTCGGATCCGAATGATAAAGACGATATATCTCCCCTGACGGAATACAGACCGGCCCCGGACGCGGCTATGGGCACTCCCTTCGTGCCCTTCGGCGGCGGCATGGACGCGCCGGAAGGGGATATCCCGGGTGCGGCCCGCGAATCCCGGGAGGACCTGCGGGCCGAATACGACCGGATAACCGCGGACGATCCGGAGATGAGGCGCACTTTTGATCAGTGGCTCGACGACAGGGAATACCTGCAGGCGAGATACGACCAGGGGCTGGCCGCACTCGTGCATGACACCGTCATGGGGCACAGGGAGGCATGGGAAACCAATCCGGAAGAAGAGATACGCCGGGTATACCTCCAGAGCAGAACCGGAATCCCTCCGGCGCTGTACGGCAGTATGGAAGTCCTGAAAGAAGCGCAGACCAGGAGCGCTATGCTCGACGACTACGACCTGTACAGCAGGCTCGATTTCAATACCGTGCAGTGGCTCTCCGCGCGCGATAACCTGAAAATCGCCCGGGACGACGCCGAGGCCCTCGACAAGGTGAACAGGGCGATCCGCTCCCTCGCGCTGACCGTGTCCCCGGAGCTGGACTGGAGCGTGACGCGGGCTGTCCAGGCGGGTTTCTCCCAGGACGTATTCGGAGGGTTCGCCAAGGCCAACGTGTGGGAGGCTCAGAACCCGCCCGCGGTGTTCCGGCTGGCATCGGACCTGTTCTCGAAAGAGAAGCTCGAAGCGGCGCAGCGGGTGCGGACCCCGATGAATTCATCCCTGTTCGACAGGTCCGGCAATCGCGTCCGGACTGAACCCCTGACGAGCGCCGAATTCCGGAAGGCGGTCATCGAGGGGTTCAAAATGATTCCCCCGGCCAGGCTCCTGAAAGGCGGCCTTGACATCAAGCACTGGACCGACGTGAAGATGGCTTCTTTCTGGAGCCGGCTGTCGGACAGGACGAAGCCGGAGCCGTACCTCATGCCGAGGAGCACCGCGGGGAGGTATGTCCACGACATCGCGAGGGGAACTCCCTATACCGTCACGAGCCTCGTGCAGAACGCCGTGACGTGGGCGGCCGCCAACGCCATTGCGCCCGGCTCCGGTTTCTTCGCCGCCACTGCCGCGGGCATAGACTCGGAGGCGAGCGTGCAGGCCGGGGCCGTTTACGACGACTCCCTTTCAGCCGGGATGAGCAGAGACGAGGCGCTCTCAGCCGCGTGGAAAGTGTATTTAGGCAACGCGGCCCTGCTGTCCCTCACGGACCCGTTCCAGAACGCGATAACACTCGGCGCGGGGAGGGGGATAAGCAGGCTGTTCGGAAACAAACTGGCCGGATCCGCGAAGTATGCCGCGGCCGCGTGGCTGGGAGACAGGCTGCTCTCCTCGTCCTTCGAGGGCTTCGAGGAAGTGGGTCAGGACCTCATAGACGCCTGGGCCATGGACCGCGAGGCCGATCCGGACGCGCTCAGGTGGAGCTTTCTCATAGGGTCCTCGATGGGCGGCGCAAGCGCTTTCGGCGGCGGCGGGATCCGCAGCGGCATCGACTGGCTGCTGTCGAAAAAAGCCGACGCGGACGCGGGCGCCTCCGCGGGAAAAGCCTTCGGCACCCTCGTGAACATCGCCGCGGCGACCCAGACCGCGGCGCGCATGCCGGAGGCCCTGGAGGATTTCACCCGCCAGGTCAGCGAGGGAAGCATAAAGGAAGCGTGGATAGACGGAGAGGTCATAGGGACCTTCGCCCAGTCGATCGGGGCGGAGTCCGCCGAACAGCTTGCCGATGAACTGGGCGTCCCGGAGGGCGAGCGGGAGGGTTTTATCGAGTCAGTCAATGCCGGGATCGACGTGAAGGCCGATACGGCCCGCCTCGTGGCCAAAATGGCCGGAGACCCGGCGAAGTATGACGCCTTAAAGGAGCATATCAAGTTCGACCCGGCCGGCATGAGCGCCGCCCAGGCCGAGGAGACGGAAAAAAAGCTCTCCGAATCCGAACGGCAGCTCCTTGAGCGCTGGGAGAAGGAAATAGAACTCGTCAGGCAGGAGGGGGGCCTCGCCGCTCAGTTCGCCCGGGACGTCCGCGCGCAGTTCAAGGCTGTGAAACTGACCGGTCTGTTCGGGAAAGAAGGGGCCAGAGGAGAGCTCTACGCGGATCTTTTCATCGCCCGCATGATCCGCAGGGCATCCGACCTCGGGACCGGACTCGCCGATCTGCTGAAACCCGGAGTGTTCACGGTCAGGAGAGTAGCCGAAGGCGTCCGGATAACGCTCAGAAGGGATATATACGCCTCACCGGCGGTGCTGGAGGAAAGAACTGACGGAAATCAAGATCACAGCGTCATAAATGGAAATCCACCTTCCGGTATCTCGGGTGAGCCCAAAAATGGAGCATTGCCGCCGTCGGAAGATGGATTTCGCGCAGACATCATATCAGACTCCGAAACCGGAGTCAATCACGCGCAGTCCGGCGAAAACACACCAGACGGAGAACTGGACCTCAAACTGACACAGACCGGGCCGGATGAAATTTTCCGAGGCGAAACCGCTTTCACCAGAGACGCCGCCGTTATCACCCTGTTCGAAAAAGCGGATATGTCTACGCTGCTGCATGAGATGGGGCACTTCTTCCTGCAGGATATGTACGACCTCTCACGCGCCGAGGGAGTGAAGGAGAGCGTCAGGGAGGACTGGAACACCATAGCCCGCTGGCTCGGCGCCGAGGATATCGGCCCGCCGGAAAAAATCGTCCGCGGCATGGACGAGAAAGCCGCGGAACAGGCCGGGGAACGGATAAAGCGCTGGAAAAACGCACAGGAGAAGTTTGCCGCCGCTTTCGAGAAATATCTTGCGGAGGGGCGCGCGCCGTCGGCGGAGATGGTGAAACCCTTCAGGCGTTTTAAAGAGTGGCTGCTGAAGATATACAAGACCGTGGCGGGGATACTGTACCGCGACGCGGACGGCGCGTTTCACTCCTTTGACATAAACGACGAGATACGCGGCGTATTCGACCGTATGCTGGCGGTCGACGCGGCCATAGAACAGCAGGCCGTGAAGCTGGGCGTCACCCCTGTTCCAGGCGGTGAGGACACTGGCGCGGGCGCGGGCGAAGCCGCGGAGGCGGCGAAAGAAAGGCTCTTCGCGCGCGTCCGGCAGGAGTCGGAGGGTGAGAACAGAGAACGGGTGCTCGCATCCGCCAGGAAAAAATTCGAGTTTGTCCGTTCCATAGTGGCGAGGGAGAGATCGGAAGAGCG
>JAISWP010000238.1 GCA_031271065.1 Synergistaceae bacterium | reverse complement strand
CGGAGTGGGCCCCGCGTTCGGGGAGTAAAACCTCGGCAGGCCTTCCTGAACCGTTTTGATCCCGGTGACAGCGGAGGGCCTGACCTCGCCGCGCCACACGACCTGAGTGACAGGCGTCCTGTCCCGGACGAAGCCGTGAAACACCGATGAAGCCGCCCCTCTCAGCATGAGCATCTCCGTCCCGTCGTCGTTTTTGGTTATCCACGGGTCATGAAGCGTTATCGCCCCGAACGTCTCACTGCGTCCGGGACCGGCCGTTCCAATCCACCAAGTCCTGCCGGACACGCTGGATATGACGGGCCCCTCGTCCATCCAGGAGATGCTCCAGGCGTCCTTCATGCCCTCGGCAGTCACCCTGACGTCCGCCGACGCGTCCCGCGCCGGAAAACATGAATAGAGCACCCCGCTCTCATTCAGGATGTAGAGCTCTCCCTGACGCCCCCATTCCAGGTCCCTGGGCGTGTTTATGCCGAAACTGCCGAGAACCGACATCGTATAGGAGTCGAGCACGAATATCCTGCCGCCTCCTCTGTCAGCCACAGCCAGCAGCGGTCCGTACGATGATACGGCCACCGGCTCGAACGGCCCGTCCGCTTCTTTGCCGGGAGGTCTCCACTCGGCGGCCTGTTCGAACCCGTCCGCCCCGACGAACCGCACCGCCCCTCCCCTTCTGTCCGCAACCGCGAATAAGGAGGAGTCGATAAAGGCAGCGTCGGCTATGTCCGCTTCGATCGTCCCCGCCTCAGAGAGGGAGGTCTCTTTGGAAGCTGGATCTATCCCCAGCCTGTATACGCTCCCGTCTTCGAGGAACAGCAGCGCTTCCGAGGAACTGACGGGAATCAGCGCGGACGGTCTCTGGATGTCCGCCCTAAGAGTGTAACGCTCATTCAGTCCGAACACCCACACACTGCCGCCCAGGGTATCGCAGACCCATATATTTTCTCCCGCGCAGAGTATCTTGCCTATGCCGCTCATGCCTTTCAGCGCGAGCGGGCTGTAGGGCGGAAGGGCGAAAAAGGAATTTACCGTGCGGGACGAAAAGCCTGTCTCATACGCCGGGCCGGAGGGAGAGAGCATCCCGGAGATCATCTCCCATTCCGATTTCATCGAGTCCAGTATTATCCGCCCCCTGTAATCGTCCCGCCTGACCTCGAGGTAGTAGGACATGGCCTCTATCGCCTCCGGGAAACGGCCGAGACGGCGGAGCGCAAGGCTGCGCATGTAGTAGACGTCCACGAAATAGACATTCTGCCCCAGGGATTCGTCCAGGTCGTCGAGGGTGTTCCAGAGGCGGTTTTCCAGAAAGTGTCCGTATGCGCTGAGGAAATACCTTTCGGACGCTTCCCTGTCCACAGCCGGTCCCGCCGTATCCGCGGCGGGGGACGCGGATGCCAGGAACATAAAAAAAAGACCCAGCAGCGCGGAGGCGAGAAATATCCCCGGCGCTGATCGTGATTTCGGGGTCATTTCGGCGTCACCAACCAAAACAGGCCGTTATTTACCATCTTCCGGAGAGAACGTCTATTCCCGCGAAAGAATAATAACCGAGCACTATGGCGCCCGTGAGCAGAAAACCCAGCAGGACGCGGAGGTATATCAGCATGACGCCGGGCGCTTTCCATCTGTCCGAGTATATATTGACCACCATCCTCGCGGCAGCCATTGCGGAGAGGAAAAAGACGAGAGCGATCATTGCCTGTAAATTTACCGCAGAAATTCGCATAGCTTCACCAATGAACGTAAAATTTAGTCCGGGCCTTACGACGCCCCGACGAGTGATAGTGTATCACGATTGCGGGATAACCGTGCGCGAAATCAAAACCGCGCCGGGACATTTTCTAATTTCACGCCGGAGGAGCCCACGGGACTGCCCTCGGCGCTGGACCGGGCCGCGGAGGCGATCGGGAAGGGCGCGGGAGGAACGTTCCGCGGTTCCGCCGGCGAAAGGCTTTTCAGCATACCGCCCCACAAAAACCATACGCCCAGGGCGAAAAGCAAGGCCGCGATCACCGCGATGACAGGCAGAAAATTCGCGCTGTCGCTGATGCGCGCTTTGTTATACCTCTTGTATTTGATCTTTACGTCCTTCTGACCGGCGTCGTCATTCCCGGCGCCGCCGGCAGAATAAGGTTCGGGCATAAAGGCGATCCCCCGTCTGAAATAGTTAGGATGTCCTGAGGATAATTTTACCATCTCCGGTGTGAAAAAATCATCGGCGGTGACCCGAGTATGGATTTCCTCATATCAGATTTTTACGCTCTCTTGATCCCGCGTTTACAGTCAAAGCCCGCGGACGTGATATAATCCCCCTGCAAAACTATGCTATCCGCGCTGTTCCAAGTCCCCGGAACACTTCGAGGGAGACGCAGAGACTACGGTTTCGGTGAAGGGAGACAAACGCGGCATACGGCGCCGCAAGAGATGATATCGCTCAGAGGGCTCAAAAAAACCTATCCCAACGGGTTCACCGCGGTAAAGAACTTCAGTCTCGATATCCCGCGCGGGTCTTTCACCGTCCTGCTCGGTCCTTCAGGATGCGGCAAGACCACCCTGCTGCGGATGATCGCGGGGCTCGAGGAGTGCACCGAAGGGCAGGTTTACATAGACGGGCGGGATCTCGCAGAAAAAAAACCGGGCGAGAGGGGCGTCGCGATGGTTTTCCAGAACTACGCGCTTTACCCTCACATGACTGTGGAGAAAAACATCTCCTTCGGCCTGAAAAATTACGGATACAGCAAAGACGAGATAAAGACGATCTTACATGAGGTGCTGGAACTCGCCGGCATCGAAGACTGCGCGGCGGCCAAGCCGTCGAGCCTCTCCGGCGGC
>JAISWP010000231.1 GCA_031271065.1 Synergistaceae bacterium | reverse complement strand
AAGGGCTTTGAAAAAGACGAGATATGGGAAACCGTAGGCAGCTCTCTTTCGCCCTAGCGAGCTGAATCCTCCCGGGCGGCAAAGCCAGCCCGCTCCGATTCACCCGGCGATTTGATCAGCTGCGGCGCCCTCCGCCGGCCCGAGCCAAACAACATCTGCGCGCCCTCATCGTCCGCGGTCCTTCCCGCCGCGTCTGCCTTCCTTTGAGGGGATATTCCGGCCTCCGGCGCTTCGGCCAGGACGTCCGGAGTCCCGACGCCGTGTCCCATCCGCATGGTTTTTGACACCCTGTCTGCCGTTTCCTCGCCCAGCGGACACTGGCGCAGGGCCTCTGTCTTTCCGGGGAGTTTGAGGCTCGTTCCCGGAGGCGCCAAAACGCCGCGGAGAATCTTTTTTTATTTCGCCCCGGCCCGCCATGTCCGAACTTCTTCTGAGCTGACCGCAGGAGGCGTTTATTTCGCCTCCCCGCTCCGTCCGTATCTCCGTCTCGAATCCGGCTGACCTCAGAACGCTCTGGAATTTCAGCACAGATTCGGGGGAACTGCGGGCGTACCCTCCGAATTCGTTAGCCGGTATGAGGTTGATGTACGCATGAATACCATGAAGCCTGTGCACCAGCGCGCGGGCATGTTCCACCGAATCGTTCGTCCCCTTGAACATAGCGTATTCTATCGTTATCCGGTCGCCGGTGACGCGCTGATAGTCGCGCAGGGCGGACATCAGTTCGCCGAGAGGATAATCGGAGCTGCACGGGACGAGTTCGCTGCGGAGATCGTCGGCGGCGGCGTGAAGCGACACCGCAAGCCGGACGCCGAGTCCGCTTTCGGCGAGCTCCCTTATACCCGGCGCGATGCCCGCTGTCGAAACAGTGATATGCCTTATTCCCAGTCCCCTCATTTTGGGAGAATTCAAGACACGGATGGCGTCAAGCGTCGCTTCAGTGTTAAGAAAAGGCTCGCCCATTCCCATCATTACCACGTTCTGCACGGCGCGCCCCAGGTGTTTTTCCATGACGACCAGCTGAGACGCAATCTCTCCCGCAGAGAGATTGCGCTCGAAACCTCCGGCCCCTGTGGCGCAGAACGGACAGCCGACAGGGCAGCCGACCTGAGTCGACAGACAGGCCGTAAGACGCGGGCCCTGCCTCAGCAGAGCAGTCTCCACAGCCGAGCCCTGCGGCATATGTATCAGGAACTTTTTCGTTCCGTCCGGAGAGCGGTTCTCTTGTTTTATAACAGGGCGGGAAAAATCGAAATCCCTGGACAAGTTTTCCCTCATATCAAGACCAAGGTTCGTCATCGACTCGACGTCCCACACACCGCGTTTCCAGAGCCAGTCGCATATCTGGCCGGCCCTGTACTGCGCCTCGCCGGCCGATCTGAAATACTCGGCCCAGTCGTCGTAGCTGTTTTCCAGGGCCGATCTTTGCCCGGCAGTTCGCACAGCAGCGGCCTATTTCATGCTTTCGTAGAGAGGAAACGCCGCCCCAAGCTCGGCCATGCGGCCGCGGACTTTCGAGATGACGCCTTTATCCTCCGGAGACGAGAGAACCTCGTCCACAGCTTCCGCTATGAGCTCCATCTCCGGTTCCTTCATCCCTCTTGTGGTCACGGCCGGCGAGCCCAGCCTGAGCCCGCTCGTTACCATCGGTTTTTCCGGGTCAAAGGGAATGGCGTTCTTGTTGACCGTGATCCCCGCTTCCTCCAGTATCTTCTCGGCAGCCTTGCCGGTCAGGCTGCGGGACCTCAGATCCAGAAGCATCATATGGTTGTCCGTGCCGCCGGAGACTAAACGGTATCCTCGGCCCTGCATCGCCTTGGCCAGGGCGGCCGCGTTTCTGACGACCTGGCGGGCGTAATCCTCGAACGACGGTTCCGACGCGAGCTTGAAACACACCGCTTTCGCCGCTATCGCCGGAAGGAGCGGCCCTCCCTGGATGCCGGGAAATACCGTCCTGTCCAAATCTTTGGCGAACTCCTCGGTGCACAGCACAAAAGCGCCGCGAGGACCCCTGAGGCTCTTTTGCGTAGTGGACGTCACGAAATGTGAGTGAGGGATCGGATTGTCGTGGGCGCCTCCGGCCACCAGTCCTGCTATGTGCGCCATATCGGTGATCAGGTACGCTCCGATATCGTCGGCGACAGCCCTGAAACGGGCGAAATCTATCCTGCGGGGATAAGCGCTAGCGCCCGCCACTATGACCTTGGGCCTGTACTCGCGGGCAAGGGACGCGACCTCGTCGTAGTCGATCATCTCGGTATCCCTGTTCACACCGTACGAGACGACCTTGTAGATCATGCTCGTGAAGTTGAGCGGGTGCCCGTGCGAGAGATGTCCGCCCTGGTCCAGTTTCATGGCGAGCATCGTATCCCCCGGTTTCATCACGGTGAAATACGCGGCCTGATTGGCGGTGGTTCCGGAGTGTGGCTGGACGTTGGCGTGCCCCGCTCCGAAAAGTTTTTTCGCCCGTTCGATCGCTATCTCCTCTATCACCTCGACGAATTCGCATCCGCCGTAGTATTTTTTATGCGGATAGCCCTCGGCGTACTTGTTGGTGAGGATAGAACCCTGGCACTCCATGACTGCGCGGGGCACGAAATTTTCAGAGGCTATCAGCTCTATGTGAGTCCTCTGCCTGTCAAGTTCTTTGTCCGTGAGCGCTTTGATATCAGGATCGACAGCGCTCAGTGACGCCTCCATCAGCTCGTTGAAATACGCCATTTTCTACGAATAACCCCCAGCAAAAAATTTTATCACGCGGAAATTATACCCGCAAATCCAGCGCCGTGATATATGAATACATCAAGAGACCCGATCCCGTCAAGGTGAGCGGCAGCGGCTTCGAGGCGGATGCCTCCCGGCGTTTTAAAACATCTTTTTCTTCCAGAATATGAGACCCACCGATATCGTGAGGAACAGGGCGACTATCATGACGTATATGAATCCGACGGTGTCCTGCTGCCACGGTATCTGGACATTCATCCCGAAAAAACTCGCCACCATCGTCGGTATCGCCATGACTATGGTGACCGAGGTCAGAAATTTCATAACTATATTCAGGTTGTTGGAGATAACGGACGCGAAAGCGTCCATCATGCTGGCGAGCACCTCTCCGTGCATCTGAACCATCTCGATCGCCTGATCGAACTCTATCCTCACGTCTTCGAGAAGTTCCTCGTCATCCTCGCGGAGCTTCACCATATGATGCACGGACGTGTTGGAGAACAGCCTCATCAGGCGTTCTACAACGTTCCTGTTCGAGCGCAGAGAGACGGTGAAGTAGGTCAGCGCCTTCTGGAGATCCAGCAGAAGAAAGAGCTCCTTGTTTTTCATCGACCGCCTCAGATCCTGCTCGATCTCATCCGTTCTCCTGTTCATGATCCGGAGATCCTTCAGAAAGAGGACTGCGCATTTATAAAGTATCTGGAGCAGGAAACGGGTTCTCTTTCTCGTATCGAAAAAGAGGTGATGTATGCTGTCGAAATCTGCCATAACCTCGTTTTCCTCGAGACAGACAGTGATAACATGGCCCTTCGAGATGATTACAGCAAGAGGTATGGTGTCGTATCCGAAGGACGACCCGTCGTCGAATTTCGGGACGTTGGTGATTATCAGCATATGGTCCTCCTCGACCTCTATGCGCGAGGGCTCCTCCATATCGAGCGCCGCCTGGAGAAAATCCAGAGGCGCTCCTGTAATCTCCGAGACGCTGCGGAGCTCGGACGCCGTGGGACCTGTGAGTCTGCACCACGCTCCTTCGGAAACCGGTTCGCCTTCTCGGAATTCTCTCTCGTCGAGACCGTCTGCGGTTGTGGATATTATCCTGAGCAAATCCGGCACACCCCTTCTTATAATCGAATCGCAGCGCTTTGATTCATGCCGGCGCGGTTTTATACGAGCCTCGAAGCGCCGGTCTCGAACGCTCTGAGGTTGAGATCGTAGAGTTTCTGCGGAACCAGATCCTTCAGCACCGAGGGCCAGTCGATATGATCCAGCTTCATGCCTTTTGTCAGAGCTCCCAGCAGGACTATATTCTGGGCTTTTACATTCCCCAATCCTTCCGCGATCCGGCCTGCGTCGAACGATATCATACCGGGCACCTCGTCTCGCAGCCTGCCTATGATATCTTCGGGATATGCGGCCTCGCCGGTGAGAACCGACAGGGGGTGTATTTCGTAATCGTTCACGACCAGCATGCCGCCCGGTTTGAGATAAACCAGCCAGCGGACCGCCTCCACTTTCTCGAAGGAGACCAGAATATCGGCCTCGCGTTCGCTGATTACAGGCGAATGGACTTTCGACCCGAATCTGACGTGAGTGGTGACGCTGCCGCCGCGCTGCGACATGCCGTGGATCTCGGACATCTTGACGTCGTAACCGGCGCGCATCAGCCCTTCGGAGAGGACCTTCGACGCCAGTATCGTCCCCTGTCCTCCTACTCCCGCCATCAGGATGCTCTTAGTCTCCATTGCCGCACGCTCGGTCATCTGAACTCACCTGACTGCGAGATAGCGTGTTTGGGACAGACCTGCGCGCATATGGTGCAGCCGTTGCACATGGAGCTCTCTATCCCGATATGTCCGTCCCTGAACGACAGAGCCGGACACCCAACCTTCATGCAGGCCCTGCATTTTATGCAGAGATTCTGGTCGACTTCGCACCTTACGCCGGCCCTCCTGCGCTGAACGTCTTTGATCAGCGCGCACGGCTGCGTGGTGATCAAAACGAACACCTCGTCGGAGTTATAAGCGTCCTTTACCGATCTCTCCGTATCTTTCAGGTCGTAAGGGTCTATCTTTCTGATGTTCTCCGGCTTCACTCCGCACGCCGCGCAGAGCTGGACCAGATCGATCCGGTGAGTCGCTTCGCCGGTTATCGTGCGTCCTGTGCCTGGGTTTTCCTGATGTCCGGTCATCGCCGTTATCCTGTTGTCCACAATGCACAGAGCGATGGAATTTTTGTTGACCACCGCGTCTATCAGTCCGGTTATACCGGAATGGAAGAACGTCGAGTCCCCGATCATCCCGAAAACCTTTCTCACTTTCATGCCGGAGGATGAATCGCCGGCCTTTTGAAAGGCCTTGCTGAACCCGCTTCCCGCCGAGACGGAAGCGCCCATACATATCACGGAGTCCGTCACGCTGAGGGGAGGCATGACAGTCAGGGTATAGCACCCGATGTCTCCGCTCACGACTATATCACGGTATTTCGACAGGGCAAACGCAATCCCCCTGTGCGAACAGCCGGGGCAGAGAACCGGAGGACGGGGAGGAGGGGTGATGTCCGCGGCATACCCTTTTGTCCCTTCGACGCCGCGAAGGGCTTTTCTCACTATCCCCGCGCTGAGTTCGTCCACGGCCGGCAGTTTTTCGCGGCCCAAGCACTTTATTCCAAGCTGCCTGACGAAATTTTCTACATACGGCTCGTTCTCCTCGACGACGTAAAGAGTTTCCACCTCGCGCGCAAATTTTCCGATCAACTCGTCGGGCAGCGGGTATGTGAAACCGAGCTTGAGGAATGAGATCTCGTCCTCTATATCGCTGAACGCTTCTTTGGCATGATGATAGGAGACGCCGCTCGTTATGACCCCTATCCTGCGCTCGCTGCCCCACTCGATCCTGTTGTACCCGCAGTTATTGGAGAATTCGCGCAGTCTAGCCTCGCGCTCCTCCATGACATACCTGCGCAGCCTGGCCGAGGACGGCTGCATTACGCACTTTTTGGGGTCGCGGCTGTACGGTTTTATCGGCACCTCGGCTCTGCCGCCCGGTTCGACTATCGTCTTGCTGTGACATATCCTCGTCGTAACTCTGAATAGAAAGGGCGCGTCATACCTCTCCGAAAGCTCGAAGGCATCCCTGATAAAGTCGAGGCACTCCTGGCTGTCCGACGGCTCCAGCATCGGAAGTTTGGCGTGGAGCGCATACCAGCGGTTGTCCTGTTCGTTCTGCGAACTGAAGAAACCCGGATCGTCCGCCGTTATCACCACGAGCCCGCCGTTCACTCCTATATAAGACATGGTGAATATCGGATCTGCCGCTACGTTCAAGCCGACGTGCTTCATGGCCGCCAAGGCCCTTGCGCCTCCCAGCGACGCTCCGCCCGCCACTTCGACCGCTACCTTCTCATTGACGGACCACTCCGAGTCGATCTCCCTGTACCGAGAAATGTTTTCCAGAATCTCGGACGACGGAGTGCCGGGATAAGCGGCTGCGACATGGCACCCTCCCTCCCAGGCGCCTCTCGCGATCGCCTCATTGCCGGTCATTATTTCCCTCATCTGCATGCCTCCTGCGCAACAAGCGTGGTTTACGGAATTATCCGCATTATATACCATCCGGATTGCAAAATACACTTTCCTGGTGCGCCGAGCCGCTTTGCGCCTGCCGGCGCGCGGGGACTGCGAGAGGAGTGTTCAGATACAGCTGGAAGCCAGAAGGATGGAGTTAAGTTTGCTTTCGGCGTCCTCCGAACGGGAAGTCAGCACTATCGGAGCCGCCGCCCCCAAAACGACGCCGGACATCCTGGCGCCGACGAGGCATGACAGACATTTGCCCAGCACATTGCCAACTTCTATCGCTGGAACCAGTATGAGGTCGACCTCTCCTGAAATTCTGCTGTCTATGTTTTTATGACGGGCCGCTTCCTTCGATACAGCCACGTCAAAGGCGATGGGCCCTTCGACTACACAGTTCCCGAACTCCCCCGATTCTCCGGCTCTTGCAATAGCGTCCGCGTGGACGGTGGAAACGGCTTTCTCGCTTACCTGTTCGTTTGCGGTCACCACAGCTACGTTGGGTTTCGCGTATCCCATCTTCCGGAGCGCGCCGAGGGCGTTATGCAGTATTATTTTCTTTTCTTCCAGTGTCGGGGCTATGTTGAAGCCGCCGTCCGTGACGAAAAGCATCCTTCCCCTGCCGGGAATTTCGAAGGCCGCCAGATGGCTCAGCATCTTGCCGGAACGCAGCCCATAGTTCTTGTCGAGAACCGCTCTCAGATAGTCGGATGTATTTACGAGCCCCTTCATCAGGACGTCTGCCTCTCCGTCGTGGACACTTCTGACGGCCGCTCTGGCAGCCGATATGTCATCCGGCTCGTCTATGGTCTTGCACTCACCCGTGTAGCCTATCTCTTTTTTCAGACGCTCTATCTCCCTGGCGCTGCCAAAGAGTATCGGCTGCACCCCCGCGACGGCCGAAGCCTTGTAAACCGCTTCCAAGATATCCCTGTCCTGAGCCGCGGCGACACTCATGCAGCTGCCCTTCAGGCAGGAAATCTTCTCCATCATTTCGTAATAACTTTTGATCATATAAAGAACTTACGCTTCTTCCTGAAGCAGATGATAAACGAACTGCCTGGCCGTTCTGCCGGTAAATCCGCCGTGCTCGAGTTCCCAGCGGAGCGCCGGCTCTTCCACGCCGGCGTCGGGGAGTTTCAGCCTCAGCTCGGCGGCGATGGCGCGCACCATCGATATATAACCGTCCTTCCCGGCGGACGGGTACCATATCGTAAGCCCGAACCTGTCCGAGAGGGAATGACGCTCCTGCATAGTATCCACTCCGTGGACGTCGTCCGTCGACGCCGCCCGGTCGGACCAGACCTCCCTTATGATATTTCTTCTGTTCGAAGTGGCGTATATCAGGACGTTGTCCGGTTTTCTCTCCAGTCCGCCCTCTATCAGGGCTTTCAAGTGCTTGTACTCCACCTCGAACTCCTCAAAGGAGAGGTCGTCCATGAACAATATGAACCTGTAAGGTTCGCCCCTTACAAGACCCAGGATATCCGGAATGTCGGAGAACTGCCCCTGTTTCACCTCTATGATGCGAAGGCGTCTTTTCACAAAATCGCGCTCGTTCAGAAGAGCGCGGACAGACGACGATTTACCCGTGCCGCTGTCGCCGAACAGCAAGACGTTATTGGAGGGTTTTCCTCTTATGAACGACTCGGTGTTCGCGGTCAATTCTCTTTTTTGGGAGTCGTAACCTGCGAGAGAGTCCAGCGTCGTCGGATCGATATCCTCTATCGGAACGAGACGTCCCGAACCCGAATCCCATTTGAACGCGCAGCCAAGCGCGAATCTGCCGCCTCCGTAAACGGAGCGGAACTCCATTAGGGCGGGCCGCATGTCGTCGGGGCCGTACGCGGACGCAAGGACCGACGCGAGGCGCAGCAGGGCGTCGAACGTATCTTCCGCAGCGTGAGGACGCTGGGTTTCAGTGCCGGGGATGTAGTTAGAGAGCGGCCTCAGGCCGGCGTAATTATCATCTCGTTCCACCAGCCGCTTTACGGCGGTTATTATCTTGTGCCGGGACCACACTTCGTTCGCGATGACCCCGAAAAGCCCGTCTTTCATCGGCGAGGTCTCGCAGGCCCGCCACGTCGAATTTTCATCAGTCACGACAGCCAGCGCGAAAAATATCTCCCAAAGATCGCCGCGGAGCGACTTTCTCTCCGCTTCGGAGATCATGTCCGAGGCGGCGTCGTATATCAGATTTTCGGCGCCGCCGGAAGCGACAGACTCAAGAGAGACCGCCTTCCTGAGTTTAGCGAACACGGTCGTATCTGAAATGTTATCGAAGAACAAACTCAGCAGCTCCGTTCGGGCAGATTATTATACTTCAGCTACGCTCTGTTCCTTGTTGAAATGGAGTTCGTCGATGTCCGCGCCGTCGGCGTCGTCCGTGTTTTCTTTCTTCGCCCTGGCAAGCGAGACATGATCCCCGGGAGACAGCGATCCCTCCAGGAGCATATCGGCCAGTTTGTCCTCGACCATCCTCTGGATCGTTCTGCGAAGCGGACGCGCGCCGTATTTCGGATCGAACCCCCTGTCCAAAAGCAGCTGACAGGCATCGTCCTCCACTGACAGATCGACTTCCTGGTCCGCAACGCGCCGCACCACGTCTTTCAGCATGACATGCGTTATCTGTAACAGTTCGCTCTTGTCGAGGGGTTTGAACACGATGATGTCGTCCACCCTGTTCAAAAATTCCGGGCGGAAAAGTTTCTTGACCGAATCCATGATCCCGGACTTCATACGTTCCCAGCCGGCCTGTTTCCCGTCCTCTCCCGAGCCGGGCCCGAAACCGAGCGTCTGGCCTTTTATCAGGCTTTCAGCCCCCGCGTTGCTCGTCATTATAATCACGGTATTCTTGAAATCCACCTTATGCCCCTGTGCGTCCGAGACGTGTCCGTCCTCCAGTATCTGCAGGAGCAGATTGAAAAGATCGGGATGTGCCTTTTCTATCTCGTCGAACAGTATCACCGAGAAAGGCTTGCGGCGGACCATGTCGGTCATCTTGCCGCCGTTCTCGTAGCCCACATAGCCGGGGGGAGCCCCTATGAGCTTGGCGACCTCGTGACGCTCCATATATTCGCTCATGTCAAACCGCAGGAGCGCCTCCTCGCTGCCGAACAAAAATTCGGCAAGCGACCTGGCCAGCTCGGTTTTGCCGACCCCAGTGGGCCCCAGGAACAAAAAGCTGCCGACAGGACGGCGCGCGTCCTTCATTCCGCTGCGGGCGCGCCTGATGGCGCGGGATACGACCCCTATCGCCTCGTCCTGCCCCACCATCCTTTTATGTATCTCTTCTTCCATCCGGCGCAGGCGCTTCGCCTCCTCCTCCGTCATCTGGACGACCGGTATTCCAGTCCATCCGGCGACCACGTTCGCTATATCGTTCATGGTCACGGAAGGGATCAACGCGCTTCTCTGCTGACGCCAGTTTTTGCGGAACATCTCCATATCGTCGAGTATCTGGCGCTCGTCATCCCGGAGACCGGCCGCCCTCTCGAACTCTTGGGCTATGACCATATCTTCCTTCTCCTTGCGAAGGGCGGAAAGGCGCCTTTCCATCTCTTTGAGCTCCTCGGGGGTCTCCATCGCGTCCAGGCGGACACGGGCCGCGGCTTCATCAATGAGGTCTATGGCCTTGTCGGGGAGGAAACGTCCCGATATATATCTGTTCGACAGTTTGGCCGCGGCAGCGAGGGCGTCGTCTGTATATCTGACTTTGTGATGTTCCTCGTAGTTTTCTCTCAGCCCCCGGAGGATGAGCACAGTGTTCTCCTCGTTCGGTTCCTCGACCATTACCGGCTGGAAACGCCTTTCGAGGGCGCTGTCCTTCTCTATATATTTGCGAAATTCGTCGAGAGTGGTGGCGCCGATGACCTGGATATCCCCCCGGGCAAGGCTCGGTTTGAGGATGTTGGCGGCGTCCACGGCGCCCTCGGCCCCGCCGGCGCCGATTATCGTATGTATCTCGTCGATGAAGAGGACCACATTTTTTACGTCCTTCAGCTCTTTTAATATCCTCCTCATGCGTTCCTCAAATTCGCCGCGGTATTTCGTGCCGGCTATGAGGTTCGTGACGTTGAGCTGCACCACGCGTTTATCCTTAAGCATATCGGGGATCGAGCCGCTTGCGATCTCTCTGGCGAGCCCTTCTACGACGGCGGTCTTGCCCACTCCCGGGTTGCCGATGAGCACCGGGTTGTTCTTCGTACGCCTGGTCAGTATCTGCGATATCCTGGCTATTTCCCTGTCCCTGCCTATGACCGGATCGAGCTCTCCCTTGCGGGCCATTTCCGACAGGTCTGTGCAGAGCTGATTCAGGGTGGGGGTCTTTGACGACTCGTTCCTGCGCGGATTTTCCGCGAACGAAGACGAATTGACGGAGGCGAACTGCACTTCTCCCGTGTCATGGGACATGGATTGTATCTCCTTGCGGAGCCTCGATATGTTGAAACCCATATGCCCAAGCACCTGGCTCGCAAGGCCCTCCCCTTCCGACAGGAGACCGAGAAGTATGTGCTCCGCGCCGACATAATTCACTCCCATGCCGCGCGCTTCCCGCATCGATATGTCGAGCACCCGCTTTGCCCTCTGGGAGAGAGGGAGATCAATTATCTTGTCCTTGGGAGAGGACTTTTCGAGGACTGATTCCAGCTGAAGCTTGATGTCATCGGGACTCACCCCGTGAGTGTCAAATATGGCCGCGCAAAAAGCGTCCGCTTCGTCCAGAATACCGAGAAGGAGATGCTCCGTCCCTATGACGTCGTGACCGAGACGCAGCGCTTCCTTATGAGCCTGCTGAACTACCCTCTTTCCTTTTTCGTTAAAAAACTGCCACATTTTCTATGCTCCTTCTTCAATGCACGGAAGAACTCAAATTTTCAATGTACTGCCTGAAAACAGCAGCTCTGGCGAACGGTTCGTCATCTCTGTCTATTATAACGGGACTTCCAAGACTCAGATGGTATCTCTGAGACCTTATCACCATACGTCTCCAGTCCATATCATCTATATGAGGCAGTACGCCTACATCCGAGCCGAGCTTTACGAATGAAAAACAGCTTGCGGCCTCGGAGAAAGAGAGCGTTCTCGCATGTCGCAGGAGGCCCCATGCCCTCCAGAATCTGTCCGTCATCTCCCCTTCTTTCGAACTGCATATTTTCTGCCTGGCGAACATCTCCCTCGATATAAGGGCCCTGGAGGCTTTGGACACGTTGCGGACGATCTCCTCCGGCATGACCGAAAGAGTTATCTTATTCGAGAGAATATAAAAACTCCCGCAGGGTTCGCCGTCGCATGACTGCAATCTGCCCAGTCCGAGATTGTTCCAGTCCCGCCTGAATGTGTCCGCTACACGGGTTATATCGTCAGTGGAGTCCAGAGCCGGAAGGTGCAGTATCGCGGCGGCAGTCATACCAGTACCGGCGTACGCCGGATTCGAGGTCAGGTACCCCAGCACCGCGTCGCGCACAAGTTTTATTCCGAGGGACCGCTCCATCCTCTCAGCCGCGTCCAGGGCCGAAGGCAGAGCGAGTCCAGGATTCGTCACAGATATGGAGATATGGTCCTCCTCGTTTATCATACAAGCGGTCCTGCCGGAGGAATCGCGCAGCAGAAAACGCCCCGCGCCTCCCTGTACAAAGCGCGGTGTTATCATCTTCATCTCCAGGAGCAGATATCTCGACGTATCGTCGAGGCTGTCCATCATTCGAAAATCGCAGTCCTCCCACTCCCGGCTTCTCCCCAGCGCCCCCAGCGCCATAGCGGCCGAGTCGTAGAGCTGGGATTTGGAACACTTGGAAGGGAATGGAAAACCGTCTATATTCCTTCTCAATCTGACGCTCGAAAGCTGTACTATTGAATCGGGCCCGGAGGACGGCGCGGTCACCCACGCCGGCTCCGCCGCAAAAAGATCGTCACCCATTTTTTCTCCCTGTATCTCCGACGAGCGGGACCAGCATGTCGCGGATCTCCGCCGCCCTCTCGTAATCCTCTCTCGAAACAGCCTCGTTCAGTTCCAGCCGCAGCTTCGCTATATTCTCGTCAGCCGCGCGTTTTTTGATCTGCTCGGCGGCCAATATCATCTCGTCCGACTCGAGTTCTATGTCCCTGAACAATTCAGAGCCGATCCAGTGGCTCTCGGCGCCCTGGGTTTTCTGGAGATACGCCCCCAGCGGAAACCGGAAAGCTTCGTAACAGTTCGGGCAACCCAGGAATCCGTCTTCGCGGAACTCCGCGAATTTCGTGCCGCATCCTGAACATTCGACCGAATCGAATGCCTGTTCCCTGCGCTTTGGCTGAACCCGGCGGACTTTTCTGATTTTCGGGGGCTCATCCGCTATCGAAAACGATATCGTTATGCTCGGCATCGGGGACGATACAAAGCCCAGCTCCCCGGCGCACTCCCTGCAGAGGCTCATATGCCTCACGTCATTGTCGGTTACCTGTTTTATCAGAACTTCAACTTCTCTTTTGCCGCAGTTTTCGCAGAGCATATATTCCGGCTCCTTTTAGTACATCGCTAGACTCACCAGAATTTTTCTGAGGAGCTCCGCCCGCAGAGTATCCCTCTTGTAAGGAGGAAGGTCAAAAAGGGCGCGTCCGTTTTCATCCTGGTTTCTCAAAGCCACTTCCACGAGCAGGCGCTCGCGGGGAGTGATTATTGCCCTTTCCTGAAGCCTTGCAAGCAGACGGCGCGCCTCTTGATCCGAGATCGCGCTGCCCACCAGCTCTTCCAAATGTTCAGCATACTCGTCACAATCCGAAAAACGAAGCTGCATTATACGTATAAAACCATGACCGCCTCGCTGGCTTTGTATCAAAAAACCCTGCTCCGGGGAAAACCTGCTGCGCAGAACGTAGTTTATCTGACTCGGCACACATCCGAATTTCTGCGCCAGATCTTTCCTGCTCAGCACGATCTCGCTGTTCTCGGTGTCGTCGAACAGCGTAACTATATAATCTCCGATCACTTTAGTAAGACTGTTCATGCAACCACTTCCCGTTTGCCCTGTGTTTTCTCGATTATACGGCAAGGTCAAAATAAGTCAATAGGAGGCCCGCGCGCTCGTCTAACGACTCAGAAAAAAAGGTTTCAGCTTGTTTTCGGTCCCGGACGCTATTCTCTTTATGTTTTCCCTGTGCCTCCACACCGACAGGAGGACCAGTATCAACCCGCAGATACGGTAGGGAACGGGCGCCGAGAAAAATATCATCATCGCGACTGTCCCGGCAAGAGCGGTCATGGAGGACAGGGACGCCATACATGAGACCTCTCTGACCAGAAACCACATAACGCCTCCTGCGAGGGCGGGCAGCGGGTTGAAAAAATCATAGCATCCGAATACTCCGAACGTGGTGGCTACTCCCTTCCCGCCTCGAAACCCTATCCAAATCGGATAATCGTGACCGAGCACCCCGAACAGTCCGACTGACGCGAGCAGAGCCGGGTCGCTGTGTCCGAAGGCCAGCGTCGCCAGTACCGCCGCGCCGCCTTTCAGCATATCCGTGACCGCGGTGAAAACAGCCCAATACCTGCCAAGGACTCTGGAGACGTTAGTGGCGCCTATATTTCCCGAACCGAGTTTCCTTATGTCTTCCCCTTTGAGCAGCTTCACAAGCACGTACCCTGTAGGGAAAGAACCCATCAGATATCCCAGCAAGAGCCACGGGATAAATTTTACCGCCTCAGCACCGTTCATCGCGGACACCTCCGTAGTGATTCAATTATAGGCGATAGGGACAGGTTGTTGAAGGAGTGAAAATAACACATAAAAAAACCGGGAGCGCCGCTCCCGGTTCATGCTCGTCGCGTATTAACCGCCGATCAATATACGGCGGCCGCCTCCAGAGGGGTTTTAGCCTCGTACAGCCTGACGCCCTTTATGTATACCAGAACTGAGTAGGCGAGGGCAAAGGCGATGCCGAGACCGTAGGAGATATTCATCGGTATGTTGAGGCCTATCTTGGCGTTGCAGATGTAGCTGAACGTTATAAAAGCATACCAGGCGCCGGGCAGAAGCGACATAAAGGGCGCGATTTTATGGCCCTTGCCCAGCAGGTATATCGTTATGATGCCAAAGGCGAATAACGATATCGTCTGGTTGCTCCAGGCGAAATACCTCCACAGGACCGTGAATCCTCCCGGCGAGAATTTCGCCCAGGCCAATATCGCCGCGACCAGCGCAAACACCGGCAAGCAAATGTAAAGACGATTTTTGACCGGCCTTTGATCGAGATGAATATAGTCGGCTATCATGAGACGGAGAGATCTGAGAGCGGTATCGCCGGACGTTACCGGCAGCACGATGACGCCCAGGATGGCCAGTACACCGCCGATGTTCCCCAGCATATCCTTGGCGACTATTCCCACCACGGAATTAGGGCCTGTGGAGGGATCCGCGAGTCCCTTGTTCATTACAGCCATGGCCGCGGCCGCCCAGATCATCGCGATGAAACCCTCGAGGACCATCATGTTGTAGAATGTGAGCCGTCCCTGACGCTCGCTGGTGACCGAGCGGGAGATGATGGCGGTCTGTGTGGAGTGGAAACCGGACACTATGCCGCAGGCGACGGTAATGAAAAACACCGGGATGAAACGGGTCCCGGCGACCGGGTGAATACCCCGCCAGTTCTCCCAGGACAGATTCGTCAGTTCATATCCGCCGCTGAATATGCACGCAAAAATCCCCACCGCCGAAAATAGCAGGATCGCTCCGAATATCGGATAAACCCTCCCGATGAGTTTGTCTATGGGAAACATCGTAGCGCAGATGTAGTAGACAAATATGACGGCATAAATCACCCACGTCGACGTCTCTTTCGGAGCGCCGGAGAAACCGAACACCTGAGTCGCGGCTATATCTCCGGGGGTGTAGATGAACACAGCGCCCACCAGAAGCATGAGGAAACAGACGAAGATATTGTAGATGTTGAACACCGTCCCGTTCGTATATTTTTTGATGAGGTCGGGCATCTGCATACCTTCGTTCCGGAGCGACAGCATACCGGAGAAATAATCATGCATCGCTCCGCCCAGAATATTTCCGATCGGAATGATGATGAACGCTATTGGGCCGAACAAAATTCCCTGAATGGGACCGAGGATGGGACCGGTGCCTGCGATGTTGAGCAGATTGATCAGGCTGTTGCGCCATGTCCTCATCGGAACGTAGTCCACGCCGTCTTCTTTTGTGAAAGCCGGAGTTTTCCGATCATCCGGCTTTATGACGTTCTCGCATATTTTCCCGTACACCGCGGCGCCGGCTATGAGAATAAGCAAGCCGATCACAAATGTCGCCATTAACCATTTCTCCCTTCATTGCAATACGATTTAATGATGATTGACATAAACTAATAGATGCGGAAAATAAAAATTTCATCGATTTCCCCTATTATCCCTTTCTCAATGATCCCTCCTCCCCGAGATGTCTTCTGACCGTCCTGCGCTCCGATGAATTCAGCGCCCAGAAATCCTGGTCTTCGCCCAAGCGGGCGATCCGCAAAACCTACGGGACAATAAAAGAACCCGTTTTGCTGCCCATGATGACGCAAAAAGCCTCAGCCCTTATATTCGCTCCCGAGCGCGGAGGATCCAAGGCAAATATATCGCTCATCCCCTCCGTACCTGTCTGAGATTTGTATTCCCTGGTCTCCTCGGCCCTGTCGTCGACGTAGACCGTGATCCTGCTGACGTAATGTTTCCCTGGATCATCTACGCTGTGAAGAACTCTGACAGTGAGCGCTCCGTTTGGGCCCAGTTCGAGCGTCACTTCCTTCGGCGGATGGGCATAAACCGGCATAACCGCCAGACATAAAAGACACAGCGCCGCGACCAGCACCACCACTGACCTCACAAATCTCAAAGACAACACCCCCCATTCGCGCAGC
>JAISWP010000207.1 GCA_031271065.1 Synergistaceae bacterium | reverse complement strand
GTTGTCAGCCCCCAGCCGCCGCGCCGGCTTATATCTGAATTACTGAATTACCTCCGTTTGCAGCGACCCAAGAGCGCCGCTCCGGCGAGCGCGAGAAGCCCGCCGAAGCCAAACCCGGCGTCGCACCCGCCGCTGCTTCCGCCGCGCGGCAGCGCCTCGTCAAGATCCGCCTTGTCCCATACCGTACCATTGACTCCGGAACTCACTGTAAGGTCCGGAATTTCTCCCGCCAGCCTTTGAATGATAAGCGCGGCCTGAGTGGGGCTTAAACCTTCCGGAAGTATTATCTTTGAACCGGGCGCCACGCCGCTGGCGTCGATGACGTCTTTAACGTCCGCACCACTCAAATCATCTTTGTCTATATTGCTCAAATCCAATTCACTGTCGCCTTTCATGACGATTTTATCCAATATATCCCGGGGGTGTCCCTCGGGCAATGTCAGCGAGGAATCGTCCAGGGTCACAACGCCCAGTTTAACGCCCGCCTCAGCCAGTATTGCGACAAAACTATTGGAATTCGCCGCATCCGGTCCTCTGATCCCATTCAGTGTCGGGTTCAGCTTCAGATCTTGATAATTTTCCGCCACATACTCCCAAATGTCATCCCACTCCGACCCATCAAATCCATCACTGCCCACCAACGCACCAGGGATTGGCGCTGACGCCTCGACATTCACCTCGTTCAATCCAGCTCCTTCAACAGAAAAAGCAAGTATTGCGCCTCGCAAAAACGCAAACGCGATCATGTCCAGCGGCCCGCTGGCATTTATAGTGGTGACACCGGAAAGGTCACCCAACGCCGCAAGCTTGTATAGAAGAGGGGTAACAGCGGCCAAAACACTTTCATCATCATCATCCTCAACAGCAGCAGCATCGTCAGCATCATACTCAAACGTAAATACCTCATCGTTAATAATTAAAGTCGACTCGGGGTCGGCGTTCGCCGCCGTGGACAGAACGCCAAACGCGAGCGCCAGCGCGATCAGAACGGGCAAAATTCCTCTTTTCATATGAAAACCTCCACTCTCAGAATATCCTCGCAAATATTTCTCTTAAAACAACCATCCGATGACCTGAACTCCTTAAAAATATTTCGTCCCCATGCGAGCCCCCCTGTCAGTTCTCCGGCGGAAATAAGGATAAGTGCGGCAAGGCGATTTATACGGATTCGTATTGAAAGCGAAAGGACACGGCGAAACAGGCGCCTCCGAATCGATCGGACGCGCCCTCAATAGCCCTGTGTCTCGCGAATTGGTAAAGCCGCGGAACGCTAGAGGGTAAGGATGGGATACTCCAGTGAGTGAGTGAGTGAGTGAGTGAGTGAGTGAGTGAGTGAGTGAGTGAGTGAGTGAGTGAGTTTTAATTCGTAACCGGCGGCCATATTCACTCCTCCTTCTCAGTCGGTTTGTTTCTTTTCAATAATCATTTTACCACAATACGTAAATACGGCAACGGCAGGGGCGCGAATCCGCACATCGCGGCGGATGTTCGCGCCCGCGCCTCTTACCGCGCCATAAACCCGCGTTCAGGCAACTACGCGGAACGGCTCCGGTTCGGACAAAACCTGGCGGACAAAATCGCGCTGCAATTTCTTACGAGCCGCGCGTTCCCTGAAATCGGCCGCTTTGCCGGCCATTTCACCGCAGATCTTCAGATAATCGCGAGGGACTATCCGTTCTTTCAGAGCGAAAACGGAGCGCCTTTCGCCTTCAAGCCCGAGCCCGAACGCGAAAAAACCCGCCCCCGGCATTACCTCAGGAGCGCCGAACCCGGCGCTCCATTTGATGTTCACGGAAGACCGCCCGTCCGAAGTCCTGAATAAAAATTCGAACGCGTCGTTCACTCCGCGGCCAAGCGCTCCGATAGCAACCGATACCGAGCGGCGAGGCAGGCATGAATTTTGCAGGCGCGCGTCGCCCCTGATCCACTGGCGTACCAGGGACCAGACGAGACAGAGACCGCAGAGCGATTCGTCCCCGTGGAAAAAGCGCGCGTCATCCACTCCCACGTCATACTCGGCAAAGTCATTCAATCTGACGCGGAAATCGTCATCCAGCGGGGGCGGCTCCTCGTATTCGTCCGGCGTCACTCCGCACGGCCTGCATGAGACCGCGTCGAATATATCGCCGGGTGAAAGCCCCATGAGGGCGCTTTCGATGCCGCGCCGAATCTTCAGCACCTCGTCCTCCGACGTGATCTTTCCCGAATGCAGGCCTTCTGTCGCCCTGTAAAATTCCTCCGGGATCAGGCCCGGTTTGAGAGTCAGATCGACCGTCCCGCCGTCCTGGACGAAACGGTAGAAAAACGCGCCCCTGATCGGAGCCGGAACTGTCCCGCGCGGAACCGGCATGTCCGTATCCACTTTGTACAGGCCCAGGGAAGGGGCTCGAAGCACCGCCTCCATCCCGTCTTTAAACCCCAGGCCCGTAAATGGAGTCTCGACGGAGCACTTCCCCCGGACGAAAAAACCTCCATTTGGGAAGAGCAGTTCCTGGGCGAGCCTCAGAGCCTTGTAAGCCAGGATCGTCCCGCCCGGGTAACGGCCCCCGTGATACGCGGCTATTTTGCCGTAACCGGCGCTCAGCATGACGCCGTCCGCGCAGACCTTGACATCCCCGGTGTCAGCCATGCGCTTTACTTGACGACGAGGGTCGCCGGGTCCACATAGTTAGTGGCTAGTTCAGCCTCTATCAGGAAGCGCATCGTGCTTTCCAGCTCTTTGATATCCTGTTCGCGAATCTCGGGATCGAAGTCGTACAGTTTGGCCATCCCGGCAACCTGCTCGGGGCTGATGCCAGTCTCCTCGCTGATCACCTTTGCGGCCTCCCCGGAATTCGCTTCGGCATACGCCAGGGCCTCGCGATGCACCTTGAGCATGCGGGCGGGGAGGTCCGGTATCTCCTTCAGCGCGTCCGAACTGACGCCTATCAGGATGGTGGCTTCCACAAGCCCTTCCCCGTCGAAAAGCGTCCGAGCGCCGTTCTCCATCGCTTTTAGCGCGGCGGGGCCGGCGGCAAGCGCGCCGTCTATGGAACCGCTCATCAGAGCGGCCACGGCCTCCGGTATGCCCATCTCAATATGCCCGACGTCGAGCGGGGAGACCCCGGCCTTGCTCAGGCCGGCGAGCAGAAGCTGGTGAAGGACTGTTCCCTTCGGGCCGGCGACCTTTTTGCCCTTCAAGTCCTCGATGTTCCGGATGGAAGGATCCTTCACGAGCAGCATGTAAGTCTTGGGAGCGCGCGAGTATATTCCCGCGATTTTGATATCCAGTCCTTGAGAAGCCGCGATGAGAAGAGACGTGCCCCCCACGCAGTTCGCCACCTGGACTGAGCCGGCCGCCATCGCCTGGGTCTGCTGAGCCCCGGACGTGATCTCGGGATGCGAGACGCTGTAGCCCAGCGGACCGAATTCGGCTTCCAGAAGCCCCAGGTGTTTTTCTATTATCGACGGTATGTTCAGCGGGGATTTCACATAGGTTACGGCGAAAGGCCTGCTCGCGGCGCTCGCGCATCCGCCGGCCATGATCGAGAACAGAACGGCCGCGATGGAAAAAAGAATACCAGTGTAAGTTGAAACTAACTTTTTCATAAACATATTCCTCCTTTATTTTTTGTAAATATATCACATGAGCGTCCGCAAAATCCGATCCCGCAGAGAGAACAGGTCCGACGAATCCCTCGGGTGCGCGGCGTCGACTCCAAAGCGATCGGTCACCGCCCCCTCTTTCAATACCACGACTCTGTCGGCCAGCAGAAGCGCCTCGTCGATGTCGTGAGTGACGAACAAAATGGTTTTGCCTCCTTCCTGCCAGAGACGCAGCAGATCCTCCTGCAGCGCCCTGCGCGTGAACCAGTCCAAAGCCCCGAAGGGTTCATCCATGAGTATCAGGGACGGTTTGCAGAACATGGTCCTGCCAAGCGCCACTCTCTGGGCCATCCCCCCCGACAGTTGACGCGGAAAGGCTTTGGAAAACGAGGAGAGCCCCAGGGTCTCCAATATCCTGTACACGTCGTCGAAATCTCCGCTGCCCCCTCTGCCCAATTCCGCCAGCCTCACGTTATCCGCTACAGACATCCAGGGCATGAGCCTGGGGTCCTGAAAGACGCATCCCACTTGAAGCCGGGGCAGGTCGAGGAACAATTTCCCGGATGACGGAGTTTCCAGACCGGCGACGAGCCGCAGCAGCGTCGTCTTTCCTCAGCCGCTCTTTCCCAGCAGCGCGGTGAATGAACCTTCCGGCAGATCGAGGGAGACGTTCCGGAGCGCTTGCACACGCCCGTTTTCCGTCGTATAGACCTTTGAGATGCCGTCGATCCGGACCATGTCAGGAGACCGAACTCCAGGGGAACATGCGGGACGAGACTGCTTCCAGAAGCAGATCGGAGAGCGCCCCGACACATCCCAGAACGAGCACCCCGCAGATTATCGTGTCGGAGCGCGAGAGAGTCTCTGCTTCGCGGATCATGTAGCCCAGACCGGAAGACGCCGCCACTATCTCAGCGCCTACCAGAGAACGCCAGCTGTAGGAGAGAGCGAGTCTCATCCCGACGAAAAAATACGGGAAGAACGCGGGGAAAGCTATATACCGGAATATGGCGCTCCTCGGCAGGGAGAGAGTTTTCCCAACCTCAATGAGCCGGGAGTCCACACGGCTGATACCGTTTTCCGCGTTGAGCAGTATGGGGAAAAAACTCGCCATCACGACGACCGCTATCCTCGAAGCCTCCCCGATCCCGAGCCAAAGTATCAGCAGCGGAATCACGGCGAGAGGGGGTATCTGACGGACGAAATTCAGGATAGGGCGCACAGGGAGCGCAAAAGAGGGCGACAGGGCGAGCGCTATGCCTAACGGGAAAGCGACCGCCACGGAAATGGCGAAGCCGGAAAAAACACGGCTCAAACTGGCCAGCAGATGCCTCGCCAGCATTCCGTTCCGCACCAGCTGCGCCATCCTGGCCAACACCACCGACGGAGCGGGAAAGAGGAAATGGTTCCATCCCGGCCGCGAACTGCCCCAATGCCACAAAATCAGCAGAATGATAAACCCCGACGCGGAGAGCGCGCGCCTATTCCACACCAACATGATCCTTCGCATGCCCCTTTTTATACGGCGAAACCCGTTTCACGCCACATTTATTTGCCGCGTAAAACATTATTAAAGGTTTTAGTGAATGTGTCAAGGGGAAACGCGGACAAAACAGAAAAGAGCGGGTTATGAGAAGATTTTTTCAGCGCAGAAAAATAACCGCTAGGTCCCGGCATACTTTTAACATTCGATCCACAGGTCATTGTCTTTGATGATCCCCCGTTTGCGCATCGCTTCCGAGACAAACCAGGCGACGGCAGCCGGAATGACGACGGCGATCAGCAGCAAGCCTATCCAATCAAAAGCGGAGGGGACGGCGGCCGTTTCCCCCATGGCCTTCGCCGCTTCCGACGGAGAGAGCCAGCCCGTGATCACGCCGATGGGGCCTACCATACCGGAAGTACCCATGCCCGAAGAGATGGGCGGCCCATTCTGTTTTAATTTGAAAATGACGGTCGCCGCGGGGCCGTTTACCAGCGAAGCGGTCACGGCGGGCAGCCATAAGACCGGTTTTTTCATCAAATTGGGAACCTGCAGCATCGACGTGCCAAGACCTTGAGCCAGCAGCCCGCCGATTTTATTTTCCCTCCAGGAAGCGACCGCGAAGCCTACCATATGGGCGCAGCATCCGGCCACGGCGGCGCCGCCAGCGAGACCGACCAGGCCCAGCGCGGCGCATATCGCGGCGGAGCTTATCGGCAGGGTGAGGACGATACCGACGATTCCGGAAACCAAAATACCCATGAGGAACGGCTGCATTTCCGTAGCCCACATGATGGCGATACCAAAGGCGGAAGCGATACGGCCTATGGGAGGCGCCAGTAAATGGGCCGCGGAAATACCGACGCCGATAGTGACAAGCGGCGTAACGATCAGGTCGATCGGAGTGGTTTTGGAGACTAATTTACCGGCGAACACCGCGATCAGGGTGATAAAGTACACCGCCAGCGGACCGCCGGAGCCGCCCAGGCTATTGGCGGCCTGGCCCACCGCGACCAGAGAATAGAGAACGAAGGACGGCGCTTTCAACGCGAATCCGATGGAAAGCGCCATAGCGGCGCCGGTTCCGGCGATTGCGAATCCGCCTATCTGATTGAGAAAAGGAATGCCAAGCTGAGCGCCCAGCGTATTGATGATCGTGCCTATAAGCAATGACGCGAAAAGGCCGTGGGCCATAGCGCCCAGGGCATCGATCCCTATTCTGCGCCAGGTGAAAACGATGTCCTGTTTTTTTAAAAAATCCGAGAGCGGCGCGGCGTTATCGAAAATATATTTTCCCACAATATCGCTTCCTTTTACAAAACGCGGCCATGAAGATTTTAATCTTCACCCTTCAGCCCCTGATAATAAATCGGACTTCCCTTTGCACGCCTCCGCGAACCGAGCGAACAAGCGTTTAGCGTGACGGTGGTGTTTCCACATGCGTTCGGGATGCCACTGAACCCCTATCGTGAAAGGGTGCGCGTTTTCGTTCCCCGGGACCGGTTCGATAGCCTCGATTATCCCGTCGCCCGAGCGGGCCGACGCGGCGAAACCGGGGGCGACAACGCGCACCGCCTGATGATGGAACGAGTTTACGCTCACTGACAGATGAACGCCGTCCCCGCCGTCCGTTATCTCTTCGGGATCGAGCAGAATGCCGGCTATTTTGGAATCGGGAGGAAACGTCACGCTGTGGACGGCGGAATACGAAGGCGCCTTCTGATAGTGCATGAATACGCGCGCGCCCTCGTTTTGTCGCCCGATATCCTGAAACAGCGT
>JAISWP010000186.1 GCA_031271065.1 Synergistaceae bacterium | reverse complement strand
CTTCATAAATAAAGTTCCTCCTTTCAAACATCCGGCGCGTACGCCGGTCCTTCCAAAAAAACAGCGCGCAGACACCCGGGATGACGCGTCCTTCGGGCCGGAGGCCGACTCCCTTTGAGCGGGCCGCGGCGGACGAAAAGATAGATCCGCGGCCCCGGAGCGGACGGGCGGGCGTATCATAATTTGTTCCGGCTAACAAAGGATGATAACCCCGGGATTCAAATTGCGCAAGCCCGCAAAGGGGGGTGCGCGAAAATATCGAAAAAAAGCCTTTTATCCAGGCGTATAGCCCCGGACGCCTGAAATATACCGGACAGATGCGGCATAAATCTTTCGAATTTCTTCAGTGCGGCGCGTAAAACTTAAATCACGGCCCGCGCCGCCGCCTGCGATACCTCCGCCCTGGCGGAGGCGAACGCGTTATCCAGGTCCTCTTTGAGGCTGGAAACGCTCTCTATGCCTATCGCAAGGCGCACCAGCCTCTCGGATATGCCCATCTCCGCTTTCACCTCCGGGGGGATGGACGCGTGGGACATGGTGAAGGGGTGACAGGCCATGGACTCGACCGACCCCAGGCTCTCGGCGGGGGTGAAAAGAGAAAGCGCCCTGAAAAACGCCTTCACCGGGTAAGCTTCATTCAGGTCGAAGGACAAAAGCCCTCCCGCGCCGGAAGCCTGTTTCGACTGGACGCGGTATCCGGGGTCGCTTTCGAGCCCCGGGTAATACACCCTGTCCACTCCTTCGCGGCATGACAGCCATTCCGCTATGGCCGCCGCGTTCTCCGTCTCCCGGTCCATCCTGAGGGCCAGGGTCTTGAGCCCGCGAAGAAGCAGGTATGAATCGAAGGGCCCCAGCACGCCCCCGGTAGATTTCTGCACCGCGCGGAAACGCTCGCCGAGTTTTTCGTCCTTCAGCGCCACCAGCCCCGCGAGGACGTCGTTGTGCCCGCCTATATATTTAGTGGCGCTGTGGACGACGATATCCGCCCCCAGAACCAGCGGGCGCTGCAGATACGGGGACATGAAGGTGTTATCCGCTATGACGATCGCGCCGTGGGCGTGAGCCACCCGGGAGACGGCCTCTATGTCGCTCACCCGGAGAAGGGGGTTTGTCGGGGTCTCCAAGAGGAGCGCTTTGGTCCGGGAAGAGAATGAAGAGCCGAGGGACTGCTCGTCCTGGGTATCCGCTATGCGCCAGGTCAGGCCGAAATTTTTGAAATGCTCATCGAGAAGCCTGTAGGAACCGCCGTACAGGTCCCGGGGTATCAGTATTTCGTCCCCGGTCTCAAACAGGCAGAACAGCGCGGTGATCGCCGCCATCCCCGACGAGAACGCGTATCCGTGAGTCCCCTCCTCCAGCAGCGCTATCTGGCGCTCCAATACGTCCCGGGTGGGGTTTGCCGATCTGCTGTAATCAAAAGGCGGCTCGACTCCGAGTTCACCCTGACGGTATGTCGTAGTCTGATATATCGGAACCGTGAGAGCCCCAGCAGCTTCGTCCGTGCCGCAGGCCCCGTGAACCAGAAGCGTTTCAAATTCGTCTTTTGTCATAATGTTCCACCCGCTGTCCCGATTATTTTTTCGCGGCCCCGCGATGCGTTCCGCCCGCCGCTTAATTTCCCTGTATTCCGCTCGGCATACCAGGTACATTTTACATTATGCCATTATACATAAAACGGCATATTTTTCAATTTGAGACGTCACGCCGCCGGAAGTGCCCCGACCGAAGCGCCTCCGCCCACTCGCGCTCGGTGTTCACGTTGACCGCGCTGCGCTCCAGGACGGCGGACCATGCCTCCGTCAGGGGCTCCACTCGCCGGATGCCCGCGCCGGGCGCGCGGAACCCTTCCGGGTTCCGGCTCAGGACGCACGCGCGGCAGACTCGCATCAGGGAGATCAGCGACCGTTCGCCCGACCGGAAAAGGGATGCGGCAGCGGGCGCGGCGCGCCGGTGATAAAAGGCGTGCAGGGTATGCAGCCTGCCGCCGGTTTCCAAAACGGCGATATCGCAGTCACCCATCCGGCCGTATATGTGACGGATCGCGTCCTCCCGCAGAAACGGCATATCGCAGGCCGCCAGGAACAGGAGATCGGAGGGGACCGCCTCGAACACGGAGACCAGCGCGCCCAGCGGCCCCTGCCCCGGCCAGAGATCCGGGACGACGGGCACGCTGAACCGCGCGAAGGGCTCCGCGTTCGAGGCGCTGATCACAGCTCCGGCGCAGGCTCTGCTCAGAACCTCCAGGCCGCGCAGGACGAGCGGGCGGCCGTCCAGTTCGAGGAGCGCCTTATCCCTGCCCATCCGGCGGCTCTCTCCGCCGGCCAGAAGCACGCCCGCGGCCGGCAGCGGGAAGGCCGGCGGCGCGGAACCGGCACAGAGGCCCTCACCGCTCATCCCCGGATGCCCGGCCTTTGCGCGGCAGATATGTCTCTATGATAAAATCCGCGACGCCTCGGTAATCATCGAGGTCAAAAATGCGCACCGAGCCGGGCAGATCGGGGAAATCCGCGATATCGCCCGCGACGGCGGCAAGGTCCCGGGCGTCGGTGATTATCTTTGCGCCCTTTTCCGCCCGCACGACTTCGATCTTCGGCCTGCGGGCGTCCTTATATCCCTCGACGAGTATGATGTCCACATCCCGCAGCATAGCGGCTACAGTCTCCAGGTTTTCCTTGGCGGGCGTTTTCTGAATCAGCGCGTAGGAGTCCGGCCCGATGATCGCCGTAACCCGGGCGCCCGCCCGGGCAAACCGCCAGGTGTCCTTGCCCTCCCGGTCCATCTGCACGCCGTGGCTGTCGCTCTTGATCGTTCCCACGGCATAGCCGCGAGATGTCATCTCCGCGATCACTTTCTCCAAAAGCGTCGTCTTCCCCGTCCCGGAGCGCGACGAAACGAAACAGACTATCGGAGGGCCCGCGCCGCCATGCCCGCTCATCTCATCGCCGCCCAAAGACAGACCGGACGCCCCTGGCCCGAGGGACGTCCGCGGTCACAGAACACCCTGCGTCACGTAAGCCCTGATACGCGTTCCCGGAGGGATCGGACCGCTGCCTTCCGGGATCACTCCGAGGAGAGGCGCGCCCATAAACGAACAGAGAGCCCCGTTCCCCTGCTTTTCGGTCACTGACATGACGGCCCGTCCGTCCTCGACTAGAAGCCGTCCGCGCACAAGCCGCTCGCGGGGGCTGTGCTTGCCGAACCCTTCCCGTAAGATCACGTCTATCTCTTTGTTCCG
>JAISWP010000171.1 GCA_031271065.1 Synergistaceae bacterium | reverse complement strand
TCTGCTTCATCCTGCCGGCTTTTATATCCCCCAGACCGGCGGATTTTATGGCCGCGGCTATATCCTCCCTCGGCGCGGAGGCAACTGCGCCCCATTTCGGATATTTTCCTCGGAGAGCTTCGTAAGCGGTGTCCCTGTTCCTGTCGTTGGTGTTCTGGGAAAGCAGCGTCAGAATCAGTCCGTCGAGAGGTTCCCCGGCAGCATAGGCGCCGGATGGCTCGGACCCGTGCCCGTATATCTCATCGAGCCGGGCCAGCACAAGCATGATGTGTTCGAAGGTTCCGTACTCGCAGGATGCGGCCTTTTTAGGTTCCGCCGCGCGATCTTTCTTACTCGTCCGTGCCGCCGTCGAAGCCGTCATCCGGCTCATCTGAGTCACCCTCGTCATCTTCTGTTTTTCTGCGCGCGGCCTGCCTCAATTTCGCGGCGCGTTCGTACCACCCCTTGAGACACTCCTTGGTTCTCGCGTGGATGCTGCCCTCGGTGTAATTTCCGTCATCTTCCATGATTCCGGCCGGTATGCCGGTGAGTATTTCTATCCCTTCGCCGATGGACGAAACCGCCCATATCGTGAACTTCCCCTTTTCGACCGCTTCCAGAACATCGTCGCGCAGCATGAGGTGGCGCACGTTCCGGGCGGGAATCATCACGCCCTGCGTCCCCGTCAGTCCGCGGATATTGCAGTAATTGAAAAAACCCTCTATCTTTTCGTTGACTCCGCCTATCGGCTGCACGCCTCCGAATTGATCGACCGAACCAGTCACCGCTATATCCTGCCTGAGCGGAGCTCCCGACAGGGCGGAAAGCAGGCAGTAGAGCTCGGCGGACGAGGCGCTGTCACCCTCGATCCCTCCGTATGTCTGTTCGAAGGCTATCCTTGCCGTGACGGATATCGGCATGTCCTGGGCATACATCCGGCCCAAATAGCTTGAGAGCGTCAGCAGGCCCTTGTTGTGTATGGGACCCGTCATCTTGACTTCCCGCTCGACGCTGACTACGCCCTCGGCTCCCATGTACACGTTGGCGCTGATGCGCACGGGATGCCCGAACGTGTAATCGACCAGCGGGATGACGGTGAGCCCGTTTATCTGTCCGATCGCTCTTCCGTCCGTGTCTATCCTGATGACTTCCGTCTCGAAAGCCCTCAGATAGTGTTCTTCCACCAGGTTCGCCCTGTTCCTTCTCTCGGTTACGGTTCGCTTGACGTGCTTCAGATCCACCGTCTTTGAACTGTCCATGCGGGCCCATACCGTGGCTTCGGTCAGGATTTCCGAGATTTTATTGAACTGCGTGGAGAGGCGGTCCTGGTCGTCGACGAGGCGCGCCGCGCACTCTATCACCTCGGCCACGGCCTCGGCGGTGAAGGGTATGTGCCCATGCTCACTGACGAACTGTGCTATGACGCAGGCCATCTTGTATTCCATGTCGGGGCTGCGGGGCATGTCCGACTCAAAATCGGCCTTTATCTTGAAAATTTTCTGAAATTCCGGGTCGTAGACGTTGAGCAGGTGATACAGGTAATATGTGCCGACCATTACGACTTTCACGTTTACCGGTATGGCCTGGGGACGCAGGGAAGCCACCGGAATGTAGCCCAGATGCTCTCCGAGATTTTCTATGGTGAGTTCGCCCGACGTCAGCACTCTTTTCAGCGCATCCCAGGACATGAACTGCCGCAGGACGTTCTCCGCCTCGAGAAGAAGATAGCCGCCGCAGGCCTTCTGCATCGCCCCCGCTTTTATCCTGTGAAAATCTGTGTAGAGGTAACCCTGCCGGCTCTCGTATTCTATCTTGCCCGCCAGGTTGTAGTAGGTCGGGTTCGTCTCCCTTATGAGCGGAGCGCCCTGGTCCGGGTCGTTTGAAACGAAAACGTTGACGGTGAAGCGGCTGAAGTCCACCTCGGCGTTTTCGTCCCTGGCGGCTGTCACGAACATGCCGTAATTTTCTATTATGTCGTCCGCCAGCTTGTCCATCCAGTCGGCGAGCTTTTCATCCTGCGGAAATTTTTCCCTGAGTTCCGAAAATACGGGCTGGATCGCCGTCCGGCATATCTCCCCGTCCAATTCCTTAATCTTTTCCTTGAGTTCCTTCTCCCGTTCGCGCATGGTGCGCAGAGTTTCCAATGTATGCTGGGCTATGTCATCGGATTTTTTCTGAATATCTCCCTGATCCTCTTCGGACAGTTTCTCGAACTCGTCCGGCTGCATCTCGCGGGTCAAAAACTCTGGCTCGGCTTTCTCCTCGCCGGAGGCTGCATCGTCTCCTTCTTCGGGCTTCGGAGCTTCTTCTTTGATCAGAGGAAGGTTGACGAAACCCTGAGGGGTCCGTTTTATGGAAAAGTTCAGCTCGAGAGCGTAGGTGCGGAGGGACTCCATCAGCTCCCCCACATGCTCCTGAAAGGCTTTCACCAATGACGCCTTGCTGTCCTCATATTCGCTGTTGTCGAAGGCCTTGCCCAGATTCACCTTGAGATCTTCCACCAGGTCGTCCATAGCGGCTGCGAGTTTTTTGCCGCAGCCGGCGGGCAGGCTGATCGCGATGGGCTCTCCGGGCTCGTCGAAATTATAAACATAAATCCAGTCGTCAGGCGCCTTCATCTTCGCGGCGCGTTCGCGGAGTTCCCGCAGCGCGTAGGTCGTCCTCCCGCTCCCGGGAGCGCCCACCACGAACATGTTGTATCCTTTGCTGTCTACCTCCAGAGCGTAGGAAATCGCGCTCACGGCACGAGCCTGCCCTATGAGCTGTTCGCTGCACGTCAGTTCGTCCGTGGCAGCAAATCCCAGAGAGGCGGCGTCAGTCCTCTTTCTAAGATCTTTCAACGGTACCTTTTTCGTCTCCAGCACTGACATTGTCTATCCTCCGGAATTAAAAGCAGGAGACGATTTGCTCGTCTCCTGCTTTCGTCGTCTGTCATCTGTAAGATGCGTTCATAACTCCGCCCCTACCGGATAACTAAATCCTCTATAACAACACCGCCACAATAAAGTTAGATCTTTACAACGTCAGAAGCCTGCGGTCCCTTTGTCCCCTGCGTGATCTCAAAGGAAACTTTCTGCCCCTCGTCTAGCGTTTTGAAACCCTCACCCTGAATGGCGCTGAAGTGAACGAAAACGTCACTTCCCTCGTCTGTAGTAATGAAACCGTAGCCCTTTGTTGCGTTAAACCATTTTACTGTGCCGTTGCTTTTCAAATCGTGTTGCCTCCCAACAAGATATTCTCATCGACCTTACTATGTCGACTATAGAACAATAGTTTAAAATCGGCGAGATGTCAAGCTGTTATTCGAAAATGTCACACATATCTATCAGGGAGCGGCCGGCCTCTTTTGAAATATTCCTGCCGGAATTTTAAAGCGCGGGCCGTAAAACCTCCGATGCCGTAAGGATTATTCCTGTTCGATGCTCCTCCGCCGATTTCAAAATGCACATGACCTTGACTGATAAATCTTTTTATAAGATAATAGTCAATAATGATCAAATAAATCGGGGGTGCCATTTATGAACACAAACAGGCTCACGGAAAAATCCCAGGCCGCTCTTTTCGAAGCGCAGAACATCGCCATTTCCCGCTCTCATCAGGAGGTCGGGGAATTACATCTGGCCATATCCCTGGTGACTCAGGAGGACGGGCTCATCCCGAGAGTTCTGGCGGGGATGGGCTCGGACGTCGAATCCCTCGCGAAAGCGCTGGAGAAGGAACTCGGGACGATACCGAGCGTCACCGGCAGTTATCAGCAGGGAAAAATTTTTATCTCCCAATCTCTGGCCGCCCTTCTGCTCGAAGCGGAAAACCACGCCAAAACGCTGAAAGACGAATACGTATCAGTCGAACATATTTTCCTCAAGCTGATAGACTCGTCCTCGGGCGCGGGGAAAATACTCAGGGCTTTCGGCGTAACCAGCGGCAGATTTCTCGCCTCCCTGACCCAGATAAGAGGGAACCAGCGCGTGACCAGCTCCAACCCGGAGGAGTCCTACGAGGCTCTGGAAAAATACGGCAGGGATCTGGTCCGCGCGGCGAGAGAAAACAAGCTGGATCCGGTGATAGGACGGGACGAAGAGATTCGTCGGGTAATGCGGATATTGAGCCGCAAGACCAAGAACAACCCCGTGCTGATCGGTGAGCCGGGAGTGGGCAAAACAGCCGTGGCGGAAGGACTGGCCATGAGAATAGTGCGCGGCGATGTACCGGAGGGGCTGAAAGACAGGGCTATCTTCGCCCTCGACATGGGGTCCCTGATAGCGGGAGCGAAATACCGGGGAGAATTCGAAGAACGCTTGAAAGCCGTCCTGACAGAAATTCAGAAAAGCAGCGGGAGGATAATACTCTTTATAGACGAGCTGCACACGATAGTCGGGGCCGGCAGGGCGGACGGGGCGCTGGACGCCGGAAACATGCTCAAGCCCCTTCTCGCCAGGGGCGAACTTCACTGCATCGGAGCCACTACGCTCGACGAATACCGCCAGCACATAGAAAAGGACGCGGCGCTGGAGCGCCGGTTCCAGCCCGTGCTCATCGAGGCTCCGGACGTTCAGGACACCATATCCATCCTGAGAGGTCTCAAGGAGCGCTTTCAGGTGCATCACGGCGTGAAGATACAGGACAACGCCCTGGTAGCCGCCTCAGTACTTTCCAGCAGATATATAACCGACCGGTTCCTTCCGGACAAGGCTATCGACCTGGTCGACGAAGCCTGCGCGATGATAAGGACGGATATCGACTCGATGCCGGCCGAACTGGACAGCGTATCGCGCCGGATAATGCAGCTCGAAATAGGGGAAGCGGCTCTCAGAAAAGAAAGCGACCGGGCGAGCGCCGAACGGCTGGAGACGCTCACGAAGGAACTCGTCAATCTCCGCGAACGGTCCGATACGTTAAAGGCGCAGTACGAGGCCGAAAAGAACTCGATCTCCGCCGTCCGCTCACTTCGGGAGCAAATCGAGCGGACGAAGGCGGAGGCGGAAAAAGCGGAACGGGAGTACGACCTCAATAAAGCGGCAGAACTGCGTCACGGCACTCTCCCGGACCTGACCAGGCAGCTGCGCGAGGCCGAGGAAAAAGGGGGCGCGCCGCTCGGCGGCCCGAAACTTCTCAGGGAGGAGGTTACCGAGAACGAAATAGCGTCGATCATCTCCAGCTGGACCGGAATACCGGTGACGAAGCTGGTCGAGGGTGAGAGGGAGAAACTGCTTCGCCTGCCGGAGATTCTGCATCAGCGGGTCATAGGGCAGAACGAAGCGGTCCAGCTCGTCTCCGACGCGGTGATGCGCGCGCGGTCCGGGATAAATGATCCGAAACGCCCCATAGGCAGTTTCATCTTTCTAGGCCCCACGGGAGTGGGTAAGACGGAGCTGGCCCGCGCTCTAGCCGAAGCTCTGTTCGACACGGAAGAAAACATGGTTCGCATAGATATGTCGGAGTACATGGAAAAACACTCGACGTCGAGGCTTATCGGGGCGCCGCCGGGCTATGTGGGTTACGACGAGGGGGGACAGCTCACGGAAGCCGTCAGGAGAAGGCCGTATTCCGTGGTGCTGTTCGATGAGATCGAAAAAGCTCACCACGACGTCTTTAACATACTTCTCCAGATTTTAGACGACGGACGCGTCACGGACAGTCACGGCAGGACGGTCAGCTTCAAAAACACCGTTATTATAATGACGAGCAATATAGGCGCCGGCAATATAGCGAGCGGGCTCGCGGGGGGCG
>JAISWP010000161.1 GCA_031271065.1 Synergistaceae bacterium | reverse complement strand
GCGAGCCTTGCGGAAACCAGGGACCAGGAGACGGGGGACCACGTTATGAGGACCAGATTCTACGTCCAGCTGCTGGCCGTCAAACTGGCCCCGCACCCGAGATTCTGCGATTATTTCCGGTTTCTCGATCCGGACGATCTGGGTATAGCAGCCACTCTCCACGATATAGGCAAGGTCGGGGTCCCGGATCACATACTGCTCAAACCGGGCCGTCTGACGCCGGACGAGTTCGAGGAGATAAAAAAGCACACGCTCTACGGGCACAATATTCTGAGCAGGCTCGTGAAGCGTCTGCCGAACAACGAATTTCTCAAACTGGCGGACGAAATAGCCTGGACGCATCACGAGAAGTGGGACGGCGGCGGTTATCCGAGAGGTCTTGCGGGGGACGACATACCGGTGCCGGGGCGTCTGATGGCCATCGCGGACGTTTACGACGCGATAATCAGCCCCAGGGTCTACAAGGGCCCGATGTCCAGCGACGAGGCAATCGCCTTCATCCTGTCGCAGGCCGGAAAACACTTCGACCCGGACGTGGCCGACGCTTTCTCCGGCCTGAGCGATACGTTTCAGTTCGTGGCCAAAGAGCTGTCGGAGGATAACGTCGCTGAAAATGCCTTCGAATCGATAAAGGAAAAGGTGACGCAATGAGCTGATATCCGCTCATATCCATAAAACGCCTGTTAAATTCAGCAAAATTACATATTACAAAAAAATAAATAACTTACCTCTCATTTGACAATCGCCGGAATTTTTGGTATTATTCCCTGCTGTACATATCGTATCTTGAAAATTCTTCATGTAGGGAGGATTCTCCCAATGCAGGCTAAAGCCCCTTCGGAGAAAGCGCAGGAACGTATAATTTTCGGCACGGAAAAGGATTTGTTAACCCTTCCTGATCTGGTAGAAGTTCAAAAAAACTCACACGATTGGTTCTTCCAAAAAGACACAGACCCGATGATGCGGGAAAAACAGGGATTGCAGGAGCTGTTCGGGGAGATATTCCCCATAACGAGTTATGACGGCTCGTTTGCGCTGGAATTTGTCAGTTACAGAGTGGATCCTGAGACTACAAGCCTTGATGAGGCAAGGAGCCGGGATCTCACCTGGTCGCGTCCCATACGCGCGACCATACGGCTCAAAAATGTCAAGAGCGGCGAGATAAAAGAGGAGGAAATTTACCTCGGAGATTTCCCGATCATGACGAGCCGGGGAACTTTTATAATCAACGGAACGGAACGAGTCGTGGTAAACCAGCTGGCCCGTTCCGCCGGCATCTATTTCAGCGCCGAACGCACCCCGGGGCAGGAAGTATTCTCAGCTAAGGTGATACCGGACAGAGGCGCGTGGATGGAGTTCGACCTTCCGAAAGGAGAGCCGCCGTACAAGGTGGAACCCATTTCGGTCAAGGTGGACAGCCGGAAGAAAATACCGGTGACCATGCTGCTCAAGGCCTTCGGGATCAATTCGGACGAAGAAGTGCTCAGGCTTTTCGACGCCAAAGAGGTCGAAAAGGACATGTCGGAGGACGACGTCAAGGGAATGATGCTCGCTGAAACTATAGCGGCGCCTGACGGAACTGTCCTCATCAGGAAAAACGAGCGCATTTCCAAAGAACATCTCGAGACGCTCTGGGGGCAGGGCAGGACCAAGGTGCGCGTGTGGGACGCGGATCCGGTCATCGCCGCCACTCTCGAGAAAGACGGGGTTTCCGGCACCGACGAAGCTATAATGGAACTCTTCCGCAGGCTGCGCCCAAACGAGCCCGCCAGGATGGAGAATGCCCGGGAGTACATACACAGCATTTTCACCGACACCAGGCGCTACAGTCTGGGCAGGGTGGGGCGCTATAAGGCCAACCGCAGGCTGGGAATAGACATTCCCGAGGATGAACGTCTGCTGACCGGCGCCGATATAGCCGCCATATCTCTTGAATTGATGCGGCTCAGGAACGACGAGGCTTATGAGGGAGAGGACGATATAGACCACCTGGGGAACCGCCGTGTGCGCGCCGTGGGCGAACTGCTGCAGAACCAGGTCAGGATAGGCCTGCTTCGCATGGAGCGAATAGCGAGAGAACGGATGACGACTATCCCCGACCTCGCGTCTTCCATGGCGAAAGACCTCATAAACGTGCGTCCGGTATCGGCCGTGCTCAGGGAATTTTTCGGATCCGGACAGCTTTCGCAGTTCATGGACCAGACCAATCCCTTAGCGGAGCTCACCCACAGGCGCAGGCTCTCGGCTCTCGGCCCGGGAGGACTCTCGCGGGAACGCGCCGGATTCGAGGCCCGTGACGTCCACTACACGCACTACGGAAGGGTCTGTCCGATAGAGACTCCGGAAGGTCCGAATATAGGCCTTGTCACGTCTCTGGCGACCTACGCCCGCATCAACGAATACGGTTTCCTCGTGAGACCGGTCCGGAAGGTCGTGGACGGCATTGCCGAAGACGAAGTCATTTACCTCTCCGCGGACGAGGAGGACAATTTCAACGTGGGAAGGGCGGATACTCTTATGGCCCCGGACGGCAGACTTCTCGGAAACACCATTTACGTCCGCCGCAGGAGCGACATAAAGGAGGTCCCCCCCGGGGAGGTCCAGTACCTTGATATATCGCCCAAACAGATAGTGTCAGTATCCACGGCGCTGATCCCCTTCCTGGATCACGACGACGCCAACAGAGCACTCATGGGCTCCAACATGCAGCGCCAGGCGGTCCCTCTGGTGCAGGCGGAAGCGCCGTTGGTGGGCACTGGAGTGGAACACCGCATAGCCCGCGATTCCGGCTCCTGCCTTGCGGCATCAAGAGGCGGCGTCGTCTCGTATCTCGATTCGGACCGGATAGAGATAACGTCCGGCAAGCGCAGAGATGTGTACAAACTGATAAAATTCCGCCGGTCGAACCAGGGGACCATAATCCACCAGCGCCCGATAGTCGATTGCGGAGACACGGTCGAGGCCGGCCAGATAATAGCAGACGGCCAGTCCTGCGACGGAGGGGAGCTCGCTCTCGGGAGAAACGTCCTGGTTGCGTTCGTGTCCTGGGAGGGCTACAACTTCGAGGACGCGATCCTGTTAAGCCAGAGGCTTGTCAAGGAGGACTTCTACACCTCCATACATATAGAAGAGTATGAGGTCGAGGCCCGCGAGACGAAACTGGGCCCGGAGGAGATAACCCGCGACATCCCCAACGTGGGGGAGGACGCGCTGAGAAACCTCGACGAGGACGGCATCATCAGGGTCGGGGCGGAGGCGAACGCCGGAGATATACTGGTCGGCAAGGTCACGCCCAAGGGCGAATCCGACCAGACCCCGGAGGAAAAACTGCTCCGCGCCATATTCGGGGAGAAGGCGAGGGAGGTGCGTGACACCAGCCTCCGCGTTCCCCACGGCGAGGGAGGCAAGGTCGTCACCGTAAAACGCCTCACCCGCGCCGAGAACAGCGAGGATATGAGCGCCGGAGTCAACGAGGTCATAAAGGTATATATCGCGCAGTTCCGCAAGATAACCGAGGGGGACAAGATGGCGGGACGTCACGGCAACAAGGGAGTCGTCAGCCGCATCCTTCCGGAAGAGGATATGCCGTACCTTTCTGACGGCACCCCTGTCGACGTCGTCTTGAATCCGCTGGGCGTGCCTTCACGGATGAACCTGGGCCAGGTTTTGGAGACGATAACCGGCTTCGTTGCCCATCACAACGGCTGGAAAGTGTCGACGCCCGTATTCATGGCGGCCCATGAGGACGAGATACTCTCCCACCTGGACGAGGTGCGCGCGAAGAAGTATCCGGAACTGACGAAGGACTGCAAGATAACCCTGTACGACGGCAGGACCGGTCTCCCTATGGACGGCAAGGTCACGGTCGGCATAAT
>JAISWP010000124.1 GCA_031271065.1 Synergistaceae bacterium | reverse complement strand
CCCTCCTCCAAATTTTCGATGTCCAGGATGCGGCCGTCTCCGTCGGATATGAACTCGCCGAGTTTTCCCCCGTCCATGAACATAGACGCGTAAAAATTGCGTCTGCCGCCGCTTCCGATGTAAACGGAAAGCTCGTCCGCCGAGGAGATGAATTTCACCAGTAAATCGACCGCGTCGATGAAATCTTTCGGCGCTTCCGGCATGGAGACGCCTGTCAGGACGGACATCAGGGACGCGATAGATCCGGTGTCGCCGGCGCTCACAAAAAACTCGGCATATTCGCCCAGCGCGCTGTCCCCGGCTGCCGGTATCGCGTCCGCCGCTGACGGCGCGCCCCCCGCCGGAGTGGGAATCACTCTGGTATCGCCGTTTTCCCCCGCAAACCATTCCGGCGTTCGTCCTTTCAGAATGAACGCCGTCGCCGCGGCTAAGAGCAGCACAACAACGACTGTCTGTACCTTTTTGGACATCCTCCGCGCCTCCGGTCTTTCCCGCGGATGATTATCTCACAACCTCAGGCGAAAGACAAAAACACAACCCGTTCAAGCCGCGAAAAAACCATGTGTCTCTGCTCCAAACCCCGCAGAGGGACAAGCCCTCTTGACGCATTTACTATTTTTTATTTTATGGCATCTCTGTCTCGACCGGCTGAGGAAGCTGTTTGTGAAGGTTGTCGTACAGGACTTTCCAGACGCCTATTCCCTGAGTGCGGCTCAGGTGCTCGGATACCATTTCGACTACAGTGTCCTCCAGAGGGCCGTACTCGCGTTTTTTTTCGTCGCCTCCGATGGTGCGGGCCGATTTGAGCATATCCTTCCATAATTTGCCGAATATCTGTCCCTCGAACTGTTTGCAGGTTTCCTCGAGCGCGAGTTCCTTCCTTTTATATTCCTTCACGGACATCGAACCGTCCGGGTTGAGGAAATTCGGTCTGTTTATTGAGCTGAAATCGGCCACTTCATTCGCCTCCTACTGAATGACCAGCGTTCCGTGCAAAGCGCCCGCCTCGTCCATCGCCTGTAATATAGCCAGCAGGTCGCGAGGGGCGGCCCCTACGGCGTTCATCGCGTTGGTCAGATCGGCCACCGTTGACGTCGTCGGAAGCTCGACCAACTGAGGCCCCTGTTCCTCGTCGACCGCGATGTCGGTCCGCGGCGTGACGGCGGTCCTGCCGCCGCTGAACGCGTTGGGCTGGCTGACCTGCGGGTTTTCGCTGACCTTTACCGTGAGATTGCCGTGAGCGACCGACACGTTGCCTATCCTGACGTTGCCCCCCATGACGACCGTACCCGTGCGTTCGTTGACCACGACTTTGGCGACCGAGTCCGGCCTCACCGTCATTCCCTCTATGGAAGCTATGAAAGCCGCGGGGGAATTGGAGTAGCTGGCGGGCAGTTTGACCGAAACGCGCCCGGCGTCCGGAGCGTACGCTATCGTCCCGAATTTTTGGTTTATGGCGCTCGCGACGCGCTGAGCGGTGGTGAAATCGGAATTGCGCATCAGCAGGTTGACGACTCCGTTGTCGGTGTAACCCATATTCACACCCTGTTCTATTATAGCGCCGCTCGGTACGCGTCCGACAGTTACGACGTTTTTCTTGGCCGTGGAGGCGGCCCCGCTCTGCGACCACCCGCCTATAGTGAGCGGACCCTGCGCTACTGCGTAAACTTTGCCGTTGGCCGCTTTGAGCGGAGTCTGGAGCAGGACGCCTCCCTCAAGGCTCTTGGCGTCGCCCATCGCGCTCACTAGAACATCGGCGTTCTGGCCCGGGCTGAGGAAGGGCGGCAACTGGCAGGTGACTGTTACCACCGCCGCGTTCTTGCTCTTTATCTGCTTGGGATCCATCGTAACCCCGAACTGCTGTGTCATGTTCGACATCATCTGCATCGCCATCGGCCCTTTGTCTCCGGTGCCCTGCAAGCCCACAACCAGACCCATGCCGACGAGCTGGTTCTCCCTAACGCCTTCGACGGTCGCGATATCCTTTACCCGTACCATCGGCTGAACCGGGGCCGCAAGCGCCGGAACGCACAAGCAGACGGATATGGCCGCCAGCGCGAAGATCGCTTTTTTAGTGAAGATACCTTTCATGATGAAGCCGCCTCCGTTCATATTCATCTCTATTACTCCTAGAATATGGCCTGAAGTATCTGGTTTATGATGCCGGGCCGCTGAGTGCGTGTGATGATTCCCTTTCCGTTGCATATGAGTTCGGCGTTCGCTACCCTGGAACTGTCGACGGTATTTGCGTGCGTCACATCCTGCGGCCTCACCACGCCGGAGTAACGGACGTTCATCCGTTCGGCCCCGTTCACCATGGAACGCTCGCCCTGGATCACCATGTTGCCGTTCGGCATGACGTCGGTAACGAGACAGCTCACCAGCATATCCATCTTCTTCGTTCGCTCGACCTTCGTGTTGCCGCTCATGTTGGACGAGGTTCCGAAGCCGAACGCCTTCAAAAACGACAATATCCCCGTTCCGCCCGCGATATCCTCGTCGGTATCCTTTGTGGAGCTGGTCTTACCCTGATCCGTGTCCGAGAATTTTTCCGAGATTTTCACCATCACGATGTCTCCTATAGAGGACGCCTTTCTGTCGGCAAAGAGGCTGCTTCCCTCGTTCCACAGCGAATCTGCCATGACAGGGGCCTCCTGTGCAAACGCCATGGCCACGACAGCCGCCGCTATTAATTTTATGCCGTATTTCATCCGGGTTCCCTCCCGTTCTCCTTTGAGATTAGCATCAGGCCGCGATACTGTTTTACGTTAAATCGGCGTTTTATCAATGACTTATTTCAACCCTGCCCTCGCCGACGACACGAGCCCTCAATATTTTCCTGCTCGACAGATTTTTCACTTTTATTATGTCGCCCATGCCTCCGCGCTGCATCGCGATGCCCTTCACCTCAACTCCCAGACCGTTCACTTTCACCGCCATCGTGACCGTGCTTCCAGCGCGGATAAAACTGTTCTGCGACACGTCGCCTGTCTCTATCGGCGCGCGCGCCCCTACAGGCTTGCGCGCCGCAGCCCCTGCCAGTTGTTCGGGAGACGAGAAAATAGTCGTCATCATTCCGGTGAGCCCGATGCGCGTTTGAAGAGAGGCGGGGTCGACCGGCGCGTTTTTCGCCAGTGGAGCGGGCGAATACACGACGGGCTGATACCAGTTGACCTTTATCTGTTTCGTGAATTGCCGTCCGTCTGAGTCGATCAGTTTGACCGCGATAGTTCTCGCTCCCGGCGTTATTTTCGGAGGAAGGGAGTAATCGCTGAAGCCCTTCATGAGTTCTTCCCACGTGCCAGGAATGACGTTCACCTCCACGCGCCACTTCCACGCCGTCATAGCCCTCAGTTCCGACGCGACGCCTGACTCTGGTTTGACGTTAACGACGTCCGGCATCGTCAGAGAGGCCGATTTTCCGGCGGCCGCGGTATGGGCGAGCGCGTCTATCACGTCCTCGCGCGAAAACGATCCGTTGTGGGAAATAACCGCCATCGAGGCGCTGTCCGCCGTTTCGCGGTCTCCCTCGATATCCGCGTATTCTCCCAGATAGAACCATCCGTCCCTTGCCTCTATGACGGACGGCAGTTGTACGGAGAGTTCCGCGGCCCGCGACGCGCCGGCGGAGAAGAATGCCGACAGGAAGATAATGGCTGAAAGCGGACGGCGGATGTTCATTCGGAACACCTCTCGCTCAGCGCCTCAGATTGTTCGCTATGCGCAGAAGTTCGTCCGCGGTCTGGATGGTTTTGGAGTTGGCTTCGTAAGCCCTCTGAGCCACTATCATCTCGACCATTTCCTCGACGACCTGCACGTTCGACATCTCGAGAGTTCTCTGTTCGATGGTTCCGTAGCCCTCGTCCCCCGGGTTGCCCACCACGGGCGCTCCGCTCGCGGCGGTTTCGAGGAAGAGGTTTCTGCCAATAGACCTGAGGCCGGCCGGATTTATGAAGCGAACCAGCTCTATCTGGCCTATTTCCTCCGGCAGCACCGCGCCGGGCATTTTCACGGTGATGGCCCCGGTCTGAGAGACGGCGAAATCCGTGGCGTCCTCCGGAACCACTACGGCCGGCTCCAGGAGATAGCCGTCGTGATTCACCAACTGACCGTTGGCGTCTATCTTCCAGTTGCTGTCGCGCGTGTAGGCTATAGTGCCGTCCGGCAGCGTAGCCTGATAGAAACCGTCCCCCGTCAGCGCGATATCGGTGGGATTGTCGGTTGTCTGAAGCGAGCCCTGCATGAACATTCTGGTGGTTCCGGCGACTTTCACGCCAAGTCCGACCTGTATGCCGGTCGGTATCATCGAATCCGGTTCGACCGGCTGGCCAGGCTCGCGGTTGATCTGGTATATCAGATCCTGAAAATCCGCCCTCAGTTTTTTAAATCCGGTCGTGTTCACATTCGCGAGGTTGTGCGCGACCACGTCCAAGTGTGTCTGCTGAGCTATCATGCCGCT
>JAISWP010000106.1 GCA_031271065.1 Synergistaceae bacterium | reverse complement strand
CCACGACGGCGAATTTATAACAGGAGACGGAGGCCGCATCAGCATAGGGGAAGCGGCCCGCGTCGCCATTGGCGACGGCGGGCAGGTCTATGCCGACGGCGAGCTCGTCGGGACCCTGCGGGTGGTGGAGTTTGAAAACCCCACATACCTGCATCAGACCGGCGGCTCCCTCCTGGCGGAGACTCCGGAGTCCGGAGCCCCACAGGACGTGGAAAACCCGTCGATAGTGAGCGGCGGCCTGGAGCGTTCGAACGTCCAGGTGGTTTTGGAGATGGTCCGGATGATAGAGGCGAACAGGGCTTTTGAAGCCTCCGGCAGGGCGGTCACGATACAGGACGAACTCTCCGGCAGGCTTTTCACCTCGGTGGGACGTCCTAATTAGCGGGAAGCCGTCGATTCACGCGGCGCGGCAGCCCGGAACGAAGAAACGGTTCAAGCAGTCAAGGGGAGGTATATAAAGCGATGTTACGTTCATTATGGGCCGGAGCGAGCGGCATGATAGCACAGCAGACACACCTCGACGTGGTGGCCCACAACCTGGCGAACGTCAACACGTCCGGATTTAAAAAACTGCGGGCGGATTTTCAGGACCTCATCTATCAGATAAACCGCGAGCCCGGCGTTCCGGTCGAACCGGACTCGATGATACCCACAGGCATACAGGTCGGCCTTGGAGTCAAGGTGGCCGGGACCACCAGGATATTCATGCAGGGTTCGCTCCAGACCACCGACAACCCGACGGATCTCGCCCTCACGGGGGAAGGGTTCTATCAGGTGACCATGCCCGACGGCACGATCGCCTACACCCGCGACAGCAACTGGAAAATAGACGCTAACGGGCAGGTCGTCAATCACGACGGATTTTTGCTGGAGCCGGCGGTGCTGGTCCCCGAGGACGCCACGGATTTCGCCGTCTCTCAGACCGGCGCGATTACGGTCAAGATGCCGGGGGAGACGCTGCCCGAGGAGATAGGGCAGATAGAGCTGGTCCGCTTCATCAACCCGGCCGGGCTCCGCTCCATGGGCCGGAACCTGTTTCTCGAGACCGCGGCCAGCGGCGCGCCCGTAGTGGGCAACCCCGGCGACGAGGGCTACGGCTACATAGAACAGAAGACGCTGGAAATGTCCAACGTGCAGGTCGTGGAGGAGATGGTGGAGATGATAGTCGCCCAGAGAGCTTACGAGGCCAATTCCAAGACCATACAGACGGCGGACGAACTGCTCCGCATAGCGAACAACCTGAGGCGCTGACGGCGGAGAGCCTCCGATGAAGTTACTGCGCCCGGTACTTGCCCTTGCGCTCGCGGTGATCGCTTTCCCGCGGCCCCTTCCGGCGGCGGACCTGTCCGTGACTCTGCCGGACGTCGTAGAGGCTCGCGGCGGATGGTTTTATCTGGGGGAGTACGCGGAGCTGGACGGGGAACGGGACATGGCGGACGGCGCGTCCATGGCCGTCATATATCACGACGGGTCGTTCACCCGGGGCGATGTGATAGAGGCCCTGTCGCGCACCGCCGCCGCCGGAGCGTCCGCGTCGATCCGGATGCCCGACGCGGTGCGGGTCCTGCCGGAGCCGGAGATCGTCTCCGATCTGAGGGAGATGACGGCGTGGAAGTGGCGGATAGACGTGGATGTCATTCCAGGCAGCTGGGCCGAGACGCTTCGAGATTACAGAGCCTACTCCCTCCCGCCGAAAATAATACCGGGGGCGAGGTCGCTGGCGGTCAAACTGGAAGATTCCAACGGCCGGCTTCATAACAAGCAGGTAAAGCTGATCTGGTATCAGCCGATGATATACTCCGCGTCCCCCATAGAGAAGAACTCGCTCCTCGACCCGCGGTCGCTGCGAAGCCGCATCGGCAGGGCGGGGATGACGGCGGCGAGTTTCTCGTCTCCTGAACAGCTGGCGGGGGCGTCGGCCAGAAAGTACATAAACGCCGGCGCGGAGATAGAGGCCGGCGATATAAGCCAGGATAGTTTCGTGCGAGCCGGAAGCACGGTGACGATGGTGGCCCGGGTAAACGGCCTGGGGATCGAGGCCAGAGGCGTGGCGATGCAGCGCGGGGGTCTCGGCGACGTAATAAGGGTGAAAAACCTGTCCAGCAAAAAAGTTGTCAAGGCCCGCATAACCGGGCCGGACAGGGTGGAGATAGATCCGTGATCGGGAGGGGGACCCGGATGAAACTGGCAAAAGCGATATGCGTTATTTTGACGATGACTATGACAGCGCCGGCTGCGGGGACGGCGTTCGCCGACTCTCTCTGGCAGGACAGTTCCAGTCTCTTTTCGGACAGAAAGGCCAGGATGATAGGGGACATAGTAATGGTTCAGGTGTCCGAGCGTTTCACGGACACCGACCAGGGCAAGACCGACTCCACGAAGGACACGGATGAGGACATAAAGGCCGGTTTCGGCATCCTCTCCTTCCTGAGGGCGTTCGGTTTCGGCTCGAGTTCCAGCATGAGCGGCAGCACGAAGATCGAGCGGAATAAGAAGGTCAATATGCTTGTCAGCTGCATAGTCACCGACGTTATGCCGAACGGGAATATGGTGATACACGGCGAACGGTCCATGGTCAGCGGCGCGGAGAGAATGAACGTCCGCTATTCCGGAGTCGTGCGTCCCCAGGATGTGGCTCATAACAACGTGGTGGACAGCTCCCGCGTGGCAAACGCCGAGATGATAGTGAACGGCAAAGGCATCATCACGCGCACCCAGCGGCCCGGCATAATAAATCAGATACTTCAGGCGATATTCTAGCCCTGATGAAGATAAAAGGAGGCGGCTTCATCTTGAAAAAAACGGCGGCAGTAAAACTCGCGGCCCTGGCGGCGCTCCTTCCGATAGGGGTGTTCATGGTCCCGCGTGCGGCGCCCGGGGCCATACAGCCTATGGTGAGGGTGAAAGACCTGGTCTCGGTCGAGGGGGTCAGGGAAAACCAGCTCATCGGCATGGGACTTGTGGTGGGACTTCAGGGCACCGGCGACAAGGGGCCGATGGCTTCTCAGATGATGTCTAACATGACGGAGCAGTTCGGCGTCACGATGGACCCGAAGCAGATAAAGAGCAAGAACGCGGCGGTGGTGACAGTCACCTGCCAGCTCTCCCCCTTCCTGAGCCCGGGGCAGAACACAGACGTGGTGGTGAGCGCTATGGGGGACGCAAAGAGCCTGGAGGGCGGCGTCCTTCTTCAGACGCCGCTCCGCGCCGCCAACGGCAGGATATACGCGGTAGCCCAGGGCCCTCTCACCCTAGGCGGATGGTCCGAAAGCGGCGCCGCCGCCTCTGCGAAGAAAAACGCTGTGACGGTGGGACGCATCCCCAGCGGGGCGATAGTCGAACAGGGCGTGGAGATGAATTACGCCGGGAACGGTTACGTCAATCTTCTGCTCCGCAACTCCGACTTCACAACCGCCCAGAGGGTGGCGTCGGCAATAAACACCAAGTTCGGCGCCATAGCCCACGCACCTGACGCGGGCAGGATATCGATAAAGCTGCCGCCGAATTACGCGAACTCTCCGGCCTCCTTCATAGCCTCTATAGAGAACATGACGGTGCGGCCCGACACGACCGCCAAGGTCGTTGTGAACGAGCGCACCGGAACGATCGTGATGGGCGGCAATGTGCGGATCGGGAACGTCTCCGTAGCCCACGGCAGTCTCACGGTCCGCGTGTCGGAGAACGCCTCCGTGAGCCAGCCGAACGCTTTCAGTCAGGGGGTGACCGCCGTGACGCCTCAGACCAGCATAGCCGCGGACGAACAGAAGCCTCAGCTGGTGGAGCTGCCCTCCACCTCGACGGTGGAGGATCTGACGAACGCCATGAACGCGGTCGGGGCTTCCCCGAGAGACCTGATAGCGGTGCTTCAGGCCATGGACGAGGCCGGCGCGCTGCACGGCGCGCTCGTGATACAGTAGGAGGCGAACTGCATGTCAGATTTCAGCGCGATCAACAGGCCCGATTTGCTGAACCCGGACGGCTCCATGTCCGCCGCTGAGTACAGGCGGAAGGAACGGGAGCTCGAGGAGAGCTGCAGGCAGTTCGAGGGCCAGATATTCGGCAAACTGTGGAAGGACATGCTCAAATCGGCCCGGAGCGTCGGCGGGGAGGAAAAAAAACGCGAGTACGGGCCTCTGGAGGACACTGTGGTGGAGATGGTATCCGAGCATCTCAGCCAGAGCCAGGGAATAGGCGTCTGGAAAGTATTGTACGATAACCTCCATAAACAGCTGCCCGTGCCGGTGAAGTGACCGGGAAGCGGCGGACAGTCAATCCCTGAAACGGCAGGTAATTTCAGGCCTGGGGGCGCGCGCGGTGTATGCGCGCCCCCAGGCCTGTCCTCGGCGCGTTTTTGCGCGCGCGCCGGGGGGGAGAAATTCGGCGAAAAGGGAGAAGGGGGAGAAGAGGGAGAAAAGTCCCGCCGCCGGGCACGAGGTTATTTAATTAGTCGCCGCGTTGTGAGATAATCACTTCTGCCAAACTTTATTGGGGGTGCGAGAATTGAACAAAAAAATCATTCTGCTTGCGGGGGCGCTCGTTCTGCTCGCCGCGGGGGTGTTCGCCTGGAAAAGCGGCTTGCTTCTTCCGCCGGACGCGGGACAAAAAGAGACCGTCACGGGGCCGGAGGTCTCGATACCGGGCGTATCCGACCGGGACAGTTATGTCTACGCCAAAGTGGCCGACACGGAAAGCCTGTCGTCCTCCATATCGTTTCTCTCCGAGGCGATCCTGAAAATGACCGGCAGCGAGGTCCCGGCGATCGCGGCTGATTTCGCCGGAGAGGACGTGAGGAAAACTCTGGCTCTGCTCGGTATGATGAAGGGCCTTGCCGATACGTCCTCACAGATAGCCGTGTGCGCCGCGTCGGGGGACGTCACGGAGCTTTACGCGTCGCTTTTCGTGGACGGAGGGAAATTCGACGCCTTCGTCGCCAGTTCGGACAGCGCCTCGTTCCGTTTCGAGGAGTGGGCGACCGACAAAGCCGGCCCGGAAGGCAGGGCGTGGGTGCGGAAATCCGCCGGAAGCAAGACGCCGGACCTGTATATCACAAAGCGCGATCTTGGGGACAGGAGTTTGGTGAACGTCTCCGCCAGCGAAGCCGGCATCGACAGCATGAACGCCGCCGCGTCCGACGCCTCGAAGCGGATGAGCGCGGACAGGGTTACCGAGGGGCCTAACTTCGCTATGGTGAAGTTCCGCGAACCCATGACGGTCCGAGGTCTGAGCGTGGGCAGCTCGGAGACGTCCTGGAGCGCGGGGGAAAACCGCGTCAATATCCAGTCATACTCGGATGTGTACGCCGGCATAGCCGCGAAGATGTCCAGCAGGGATTTCTCCCCCTCCCGTACTCCGATGCTGGGTGACGGTGAACTGGCGCTTTACGTCTCCCTGGACCCGCTGTTTTACTCCCACCTGATCTTTCCAGGCGAGGAGGACCCGATGCGGCGGGTGCTGAGCGTGTACGGCGGTTCGATACCTGAAAATCTGGCCGGCGAGTTCAAGACGATATTGGAGAACAGCAGGCTGTCCGTCGTCGTAACGACGAAAGACAACCTTCCCAATACGGTTTACGCCGTGCTCGACACGGCGGCCGTCGAATCGGTCGACAGGCTTTTCGGGCTCGCGAGCCTGATATTCCGTCCCGGAGAGTCCCTCGAAGGGTGGGACTCAGCTTCCACAATGCCGCTGCCGGGCAAATCTTACAGCGCGATCCTGGCCAGAAAGAAAGGGCTCGTGCTTCTGGGCGTGGGGAACGTCTCCGACTACGCCAAAACTTTGCGGCTTCCAGCCTCCTCGGAGGGACTGCTCGCTCCGGACGGCGTGATCAGCGTGCTTGCGACGTCGGACCTCCTGTCGATGAAAGAGGACGAAGCGTCGAAAAGTCTCTTCGAGATAGCGGAGGACAGCATGAACACCCCCGGCGCGGCAAAATTGCTGGGCGATATGATAAACTTGAAAAACATCCGTTCCGTCTCTCTGAAACAGACGCTCGACGGAAAGGGAGATATGGATGTAATCTGGAAATCGGAGGGAAATAACTGACAATGAAATATTCGTCCCTGTTTTGCGTCGTACTGCTCTTTTGCCTGGTCACTCCTTTTGCCCTGTCCGGGGCTAAAGCGTTCGCTGCGGCGGCCCCCCGCCCCGCGGCCGTGTTCGAGACGTCCATGGGCAGTTTCAGGGTAGAGCTTTTCAGCGACCTCGCGCCAAAAACGTGCCGCAGTTTCATGGACCTCGCCGGTAGAAACTTCTACGACGGCGTGATATTCCACCGCGTCATAGACGGTTTCATGATCCAGGGGGGCGACCCCACGGGCACCGGCACGGGAGGCCCCGGCTACAAGATTCCCGACGAATTCGGCGAAGGGCTGGCCCACGACTCCGAGGGCATTTTGTCGATGGCGAACGCCGGACCCGGCACAGGGGGCTCGCAGTTTTTCATCACACTGGCGCCGACCCCGTGGCTGGACGGAAAACACGCCATATTCGGCAGGGTAACGGAGGGCATGGACGTGGTGAGGGCGATAGGCAAGGTGCGCACCGGCCCCCAGGACAGGCCCGTCGTCGAAGTGGTTATCAATAAGATCGCCATCGAGGGAGACACCGAGAAAAATTAAACCGCAGAGCGATATTCCGATAACTTGACAGGCTGTTTGGAGTTCGCTCCGGCAGGTTGGTGAAAATCGACGAAAACATTTGCGGCGCTTCTCTCTTGCGGTTCGGCGCTTGTAGTAATATAATACGCCTCGTCATTTTGTAAAGCGTGCTGGGAATTGGAGGTGTTAGAAATGAAGAAGGACATTCATCCGAAATACGTCGAGTGCAAAGTCGTCTGCGCCTGCGGCAGTTCGTTCGTCACCCGCGCGACGCAGCCCGATATGAAACTCGCGGTCTGCAGCGCCTGTCATCCGTACTACACGGGCAGGAAAGGGCGCGTCATAGAGGCCGGACGGCTCGAGAAGTTCCGGCAGAAATACGCGGGAGTGGACTACGGCCAGAGGAACAAGGACGCCGCCGAATAAAGCGCAAGTCGTCCCGCTCATCGTGAATTTCCCCTATGCCTGGAGGCGTAGGGGTTTTTGGTGCGTGCCGGATGGTGGTAATATATGACACATGGAACTGTTTTAAGCGACGGAGGTAGATCATGCCGCTCGAGGTCAAACTGATAGCGCACACCACCGATCCGGCCCGCGTCGTCGCGGCCTCGGCGAGGCTCTGTTACAGCGCGTCCTCCGCCGGCGCCCTTTATGACGGTTTGGACGGAACGGATATACGCCGCTTCCTCAAGAAACTCCGGGACGTGGGGCATTTATCCCCCTTCGAGCACGCCTCGTTCACCTACGCGGTGGAGGGAGTGAGCAGGGTCGCCACCCATCAGCTCGTCAGACACCGGCTCGCCAGCTATTCCCAGCAGAGCCAGAGGTATGTGACGATGGGAGAGCTGCGGTGCGTAGCGCCTCCGGAGGTCGAGAGCAGCGCGGAGGCGTCCCGGATCTTCCGCGAGACCGCTGAGATTGCCTATGCCGCCTACGAACGGATGGTCGAACTGGGGGTCCCCAGGGAGGACGCCCGTTTTATCCTGCCTCACGGGTGGGAGACCTCTATCGTGGTCACCATGAATGCCCGCGAACTCCTGCATTTTTTCGGGCTGAGGCTCTGCCGGAGGGCCCAGTGGGAGATAAGGGCCGCCGCGAGACGTATGCTGGCGCTGGCGCATGAAGCCTCGCCTGAGCTTTTCGAGTACGCCGGGCCGCCGTGCCTTTCCGGCCCGTGCAGGGAGTTCAAACCGTGCGGGAGACCGTACGGCAGTCTGGAGGAAGTTCTGGAGGAAGATCGATGAAGCGTATCGCGTTTTACCTCGCCTGTCTCACGAATATATTCGAGTCGTGGGCGTCTTTGCCCGCGGACGAGCGGCGCCGCATACCGGTCGGAGGGCAGGCGGTGATAGAGGGAGTGCTCATGAAAGGCCCTGAGCACTGGGGGCTCGCGGTGAGGCGTCCGGACGGGACGATGTACTGCCGGTCCTGGCTGGAGTCCCGCTGGCAGAAGCGCGGCCTCTGGAAAGTTCCTGTCATCCGCGGCTTTGCCTCTATGGCGGAGATGATGCGGATGGGTTTCAAGGCCATGTCCTTTTCGGCGGAGCAGGCTCTGGGAGAGGACGGGAGTTTTTCGTTTTTCGAGATGTTCTGCACGGCCCTTTTCGCCGCCGTGATGGTCGGCGGCCTTTTTATAGCCCTCCCGGTATGGATATCGGACAGGATAGCGAGATACGCGGATATTTCCGGGGCGGCGAAAAACGCGGCGGAGGGTGCGGCCCGCGGGGCGGTGTTCGTGGCGTACATCGCGGCCGTGGGGATGTGGAAAGATATAAGGCGGGTGTTCGCATACCACGGGGCGGAGCACAAGACGATAAACGCCTGGGAGACAGGCGCCGAACTGACGCCCGAGGGCGTCGCCTCCTGCTCCCGCATCCACAGAAGGTGCGGGACGTCCTTCATCATAGTGGCGGTGGTGGTCAGCATAGTCATTTTTTCGTTCTTCGGGGGCGGTCCGATATGGCGGAGGGTGCTGGCAAGAGTGCTGCTCCTGCCGGTGGTCGTGGGGATTTCATACGAGATAATAAAGGAGGCGTCGAAGTCGGACACCTGGGGCAGATGCCTCATAATGCCGGCGCTGTCGCTCCAATACCTCACTACGCGGGAACCGGATCCCTCGATGATCGAGGTAGCTGTAAAGTCGCTCGACGCGGCCTTGAATCCGGCCGCTTACGAGATATCCGACGAGGTGAAGTGATGGAACTGTGGAGCAAACTCGAGGAGGTCGAGCATACCTTCAGGGAAATAGAGAGCCGTATGGCCGATCCCAATATTGCGTCGAACCCGGCCGAAATGCAGACTCTCGGGAAAAAGCACGTCGAACTGACGCCGGTCATCGACGCTTATAACGAGTACAAGAGGGTTTGCCGCGAGATCGGGGAATCCCGTCAGATACTTTCGGACGAATCCGACGAAGCTATGCGCGAGATGGTCCGGGAGGAACTGGCGCGCTTGGAGGGGATGCTGCCGGAGATCGAGCGCGGCGTCCACATCCTCCTTCTGCCGCGGGACAGAGACGACGACAAAAACGTGGTCATCGAGATACGGGGCGGCTCCGGCGGGGAGGAGGCGGCGCTGTTCGCTGCCGACCTGTTCCGCATGTACACCAGGTACGCGGAGCTGGAAGGGTGGCGCGTCGAGATGCTGGACTCCAGCGAGACCGGCATGGGCGGCTGCAAGGAAGTGATATTCCGGGTGGAGGCCAAAGGCGCGTACAGCAAGCTGAAATACGAGAGCGGCGTCCACAGGGTGCAGCGGGTCCCGGTCACCGAGGCCAGCGGCAGGGTCCACACCTCGGCCGCGACGGTGGCGGTGCTCCCGGAGGCCGAAGATGTGGATGTGGAGATAAGGCCGGAGGACCTGAAAATTGACACATACCGCTCCGGCGGCGCGGGAGGGCAGCACGTCAACATGACCGACTCCGCCGTCCGCATAACTCATATACCGACAGGAGTCGTCGTCACCTGCCAGGACGAACGCTCCCAGATAAAAAACAGGGCGAAGGCTATGCAGTTCCTCCGCACAAAGCTCTACGACGTCGAACTGCGCAGACGTCAGGACGCCGTGGCTGCCGAACGCAAGGGGCAGGTGGGGTCCGGCGACAGGTCCGAGCGCATCCGCACATACAACTTCCCGCAGAACAGGGTGACGGATCACAGGATCGGGCTCACTCTCCATAAGCTCGACCTGATAATCAACGGCGATATGAACGAGCTCATAACAGCCCTGTCCATGGCCGACCAGGCGGAGAAGATGAAAAACTTCGCCGCGTAGCGATGACGCGGGTCGCGGACGTCCGCGCTGAACTCTCGAAGCGATTCGAGGCCGCGGGCGTTCCCATGCCGTTCCTCGAGGCTGACAGGATAATCGGCGGAATACTGGGGGTCTCGCGCGCCTCTCTTTACGCTCACCCAGAACGCGGAATATCTTTCCCCATCGAGTCGAGGATACGTGAATCCGCCTCCCGGAGAATATCGGGCGAGCCCCTCTCCTACATACTGGGCGACGCCATATTTCTCGGGAGGCGTTTTATCGTCGGCGGTTCTGTCCTGATACCGAGGACGGAGACCGAGATCCTCGCCGAGATAGCTTCAGGGCTCCTGACGAAAGACGGCGCGGTATTCGCCGATTGGTGCACGGGCAGCGGCTGCATCGCCGTGACGCTTCTTGCGGAGCGCCCTTCTTCCCGGGGGTACGCGGCCGACGTATCCGCCGGCGCATTGGACACAGCCCGGCGCAGCGCCGCCCTCCACGGCGTTGAGAGCAGAATAGAGTTCATCCAGTGCGAGGATCCTGACGGGGCTGAAGGTATTATCCCGCGGGATTCGCTCGACCTGGTGGTGATGAATCCTCCCTATATTCCATCGGAAACGATAAAGACCCTGGAGGTCCAGGTGAGGGATTACGAGCCGCGTCTGGCCCTCGACGGAGGGCCGGACGGTCTGGACGTGTTCAGGAAACTGCTGCCGGGGATCCCCGGGCTGATGAAACCCGGCGCGCCTCTTGCCGCCGAGACTGGCGGAGGCGGCCAGCTTCGGGAGCTGCGCGCGCTCGCCGAACGGACCGCTCCCGACCTGGAATTTGTGAATATTTTACCGGATCACAGATCGATTGATAGATTTATGCTATGGCGCAAGAGGGTATAAAGGACTAAAATAAGAAAAATGAAATTGAAACTTATTAAATGCTGTAACCGTTGCGAAAAATAGAGGTGAGGATGCAATCATGGAACACCGGCAGCTTGTGATAATAGGAGCCGGGGCCGCGGGCCTCACGGCCGCGATATACGGACGGAGGGCGGGCCTCGACACTCTGGTGCTGGAGCGCGGCCTTTACGGAGGAATGATCAATTCGACCGCCGAGGTGGAAAACTACCCAGGGACTAAGCGCGTGACGGGCATGGCTCTCGCGGCGGCGTTCAGAGAGCAGGCGGAATCTTTCGGCCCGGAGTTCCGCAGCTGCGGGGTGCAAAGAGTCGTGCTCCGCGGCGGCCGCGACGGCAAGGTCGTGGTGACGGACGCGGGGGAGATATCCGCGGACGCCCTGATAATAGCGTCCGGCGCCGAGTTCTCCAAAGTTGGGTGCGAGGGGGAGGAAAAGTTCCTCGGCAAGGGGGTCAGCTACTGCGCCGTGTGCGACGGGGCGTTTTACGACGGCGCTCCGGTGGCTGTGATAGGCGGCGGCAACGCGGCGGTGGAGGAGGCGGAATATCTCACGCAGTTCGCCTCCCGCGTCTATATCATACATCGCAGGGAGGAGTTCCGCGCCGACGCGTCCATAGTCGAGCGGGTTCTGTCGAACACTAAAATAGAGCCGGTGCTGGGCTGTGTGGTGGATGAGATATACGGCGGGGATATGGTGGAGGGAGTGCGCGTGACGCGGCTGGGAACCGGGGAGAAAAAGCGGATTTTGACGGAGGGGGTATTCATCTTCGTTGGAATCAAGCCCACGGCGGATTTTCTGGAGGGCTCTCCGATCGAGAGATCGAAATCCGGATGGATAATAACGGACGACAAGATGGAGACGTCAATTGACGGCGTATTCGCCGCCGGGGACATACGGGAGAAGTTCCTGCGCCAGGTGGTGACGGCCGCTGGCGACGGGGCGGCGGCCGCTATGGCGGCTTACGAATATATCTCCAATCTTAAATATTTCGAAGACGCCCTGTTCGGGCATCCTCACGCGTACGCGCTTCTGACCAGCAGCATAGTGCCGGAGCATATATCCCTTGCCCGCGATGCGGAGGACTGGAAAAAATCGTCTCACGCCCATATAGTTTTCATAGACGCACACCGCAGCAGACGGGTGATGGATGAACTCGGCGTTTCCGAACTGCCCTCCCTTGTCGAGCTGAAAGACGGCGTAACCGTGCGGGTCGCCGGCGCGTCGTCCCTTGACGACGTCATAAATTTTGTCAGGGAGGTGGCTCCATGATCGTGACTATCACCCCTAATCCGGCTGTGGACGAGGTCTACACAGTCGACGAGTTCAAACCCGGGCGCTGGTACCGCTCTAATAAAGTCGTTCGCAGTCCGGGGGGACGGGGGGTAAACGTATCGATCATATTAAAGCAGCTCGGCTATGATTCCGTCGCCACCGGCTTTCTGGCCGGACACTCGGGCGGATATATAAAAGACGACCTCATCCTGCGCGGCATAACGACCAGCTTCGTGAACATCAAGGGCGAGAACAGGACCAACACGTTCGTAAAGGACACGGCCGAGAAGATCGAGACGGCGATCATGGAGGAGGGGCCGGAGGCGCCGGACGACGCCGTGTGCCGCTTCTTCCGGACTCTCGACCACCTCGTGCTCAGGGCGACCGCCGTTCACATGGGCGGCTCCCTTCCGCCGGGATTGCCGGAGGATTTCTACAGAAGGACTGTGGACCGCGTGAG
>JAISWP010000010.1 GCA_031271065.1 Synergistaceae bacterium | reverse complement strand
TGTCAGTTATGCTGTTGCTGGTACTTTTCGCAGGCTGCGCTTCGTCCGCGGTCAGCGAGGACGAAACCACACCGCAGCGGCAGTCGTTGGAACGGGTCGAAACCGTGGTCTACGGCGCTCCCGGCAGCGGAGGTCTTTTTATAAGGCTGGCCAGGGTCGAGAGGGATCTCTTCGGGATGGAACTCCCGGGCAGTCTCACGGAGCGTCAGCGCTCCATGCTGAATTTTGTGGAGGAGGGCACCCCCACGCAGCCTTCGCTGATATTCAAGATAGGCGCTGCCGAATGGGTTACGCTGAGCAGGGTGAACCCCTCCGTCCCTCTTTCGGACAGGGTTTCCGGCCTCGAAGTCGCCCTCGAGGGCGAGGCTCAGGTCGGGGCGCTTTCCCCGCGGCTCGAACGCATACTCACTAAACTGCTTCCCAACGGCGTATACACCGCCGCCGTTCCGATCCCGGCCGGGACAGTTTTCAAGGCGGCTTTTTCCAAAACCCTGACGGTCCGCAACGTCAAGGTGGGTGACGTGGTGGAGCTGGAAGTCACCGACGACTTCGTCCAGGGAGGTACTCTGGCGGTGGCGAAGGGAGACAGGGTGTTCGCGGAGATAACGAAGGTCAAAATGCCCAGGAGTTTCGGACGCACCTCCGAGATAGGGGTGGAATTCAGGAATATAGAGTCGGTAGGAGGGCACTTTACCCCCGTGACGATGGGCGCGCAGGCGAAAAAAGCGATGGAGATAGACTCGGGAACGGTAGGTGCGGTGGGGACTTCCCTCGTCGGCGCGATTTTGGTGGGTCCTCTGGGGCTTGCCGGCGGTTTTCTGGTGCGCGGCAGCGATAAACAGATACCGGCTGGTTCGACGGTCTATGTGGAGACAGCGGAAGAATCGACTGTGACGGGATATCCCATTGCGTCCGATATGGCGCCGCCCGGCGCCGGGACGGATACCTATACGCCCGTGACCGGCGAACCCGATTTTGTTCCGATCAGCGACGGCGCGTCTCCGTCCGCGGGCGAATCATATTGACGGACATGACGGAATTTTCCCAGGCTGCCATCATTCGCCGCGTTTGAGGCCATGAATGCGCCGCTAGGCAAAAAAATTCTGCTCGCGCTGGCGCTTTCAGCGGGTATGTTTTTCCTGCCGTCCGCGTCTGCCGATGACAGGACGGACGCTTACGGCATACTTGACGGGTGGACGTCGGTCCGCTGGGGAGAGGACAATATAGCCTGGGTGGTTCACTACCCGGAGGAACTGGTGGATCCGTGGGTGCGTTCAGAGGCTGAGCGGCAGAAACTCAGGCCCGAGCAGGCCGAGGAGCTGCGCAGGTCCTTTGCCGGCGAACTGAGGATAGGTTCCGCCACCGCCGTGCTGCTGTCGATATACAGCTACGGCGCTTCTCCTGTCAATATCGCGCCCCTTGCCGACAACATAGCCCTGATAAATTCGTCGGGCGATCGGGTGCCGCCTATGGTGTTCGAGAAAAAGCTCGACAGTCCCATATCGGGTCTGGTTCAGGGCTTCGTGTTCTTCCCTCTCCAGCGGGATAAAAATTTCAGACTGGCCGTAAAGGGCCTCCTGCCTAGCGGTGAAACCAATTTCTCCTTCGCGTCCGCCCCGGCTCCAGCGCCAATCATAGCCACCGCGCCGGCGGAGCCCAAGCCGAGACAGCAGAAGCCTGCCGAGAAGGAAGTGGTGGTGAAGATACCTACGAAGCAGCCGGCGGCGCCTCCTGTCAAACCGGAGGAACCTGTATTCGAGGACCCGGGAGAGACGTTCCAGCCGACTGTTCCTCCTCCGCCGCCTCCTGTTCCGGAGATACCGTCCGTCGACGTGACGCCGGCCGCCGCACCCGAACCGGAAGAGCCAAAACTCGGTCCGCGCCAGGTATTCGAAATATATTTGAAAGCATGGATCGACGGCGACGCGGATAAAATGTATTCTCTGCTTTCGACCGAATCTAAGGGCAGGATATCGAAAGAGAATTTCGCGAAAGAAGTGATGTCCGGAGGTTTCAGGAACGCGCTGAGAAGCGGACACAAGGTCACTTGGACGGGTGACGCGGCAAAGGTCACCGTCGCCAGAAAGCTGCTCTTCGTCCGCACTCTCGAGAGCAGGCAGGTGAAATTCACGGAGGAAGATGGCTCCGCCCGTGTTTCGTGGTAAAATCACAGCGGTCTTATTTCTCTCGGTTTTTGCCATGATGCTCGTTTTTTTGAAGCGGGATCTTGATCTTCCCGCCATGGTTCCGCTCAGTACGCTGCCGGATATTATGGTGGAAAACCTCGATTTCGCCCGTACCATCAACGGCAGGAGGTGGCGTGTGAAGGCCGCCGGCGCGGAGAGCCAGTCCGGAGTGATAAAGGCCCGCTCCATGGACGTCAGCGTTTTTGAGGCTGCGACGGGAAGAAACGCCAGCATGGAGGCAAAGAGGGGAGAATATTCCGAGGAGAGTTCCAAAATGTGGCTCTGGGAGGTCGGCGGACAGGTTTTCCTGGAGGACAGGATCGTGGACTTCACGGCTCCCAGGGCAGATTACGACTCGGCGTCGGATGTATGGTTCTTTTCAGAAGGATTGTCCGCCAGCGACGACAGAATAAGCGTCTTTGGCGGTGCGGCTAAAATTGGTTCCGATGGCGTTTTAAGCCTCGGGAAGGGAGCGCGGGCCCTTTGGAGTATAGAGTGACGAACATTTCAAAATTCATCGTAATTTGTGTTTTTATCATCCAGGGATTTTTTTACGGGGCGCGGTCGGACGCCGCGGATGGCGGTACTGTCCAGCTCGACGCCGAAAAGATATCATACGAGGAATCGAGCGGGATCGCCGCCGCGGAAGGCAGCGTCAGGATGACGGACAGAAACTTTTACGCCACCGCTCCTTATCTCGAATACGACAGCGTGACTCAGCAGGTGACAGCCGTTTCCACTGAGGACGAGGCAGTCACCCTCTTTACCCAGGGGAAATATCTCACAGGCGGGAGGCTCGACTACAACCTCGAAACGCGCCGTGGAAAGATGTCCGATCCGAGCGGCAGGGCCGACGTCTTTTACGTGAAGGGGAGCGAGATAGAGATCATGCCCGAATCGGAGGCCGGAGTGAAAAGGCCGGTCTCCGGAGACGAAGCGGAAACCGAGGACGATATGGCCGCGGTCTGGCGGAAAGCGTCTCTCACGACATGCAGTCAGCCTCATCCTCACTACAGACTGGAAGCGAAAAAAGTCACCATACTCCCGGGCAGAAAGCTGATACTGCACAGACCGAGGGCATATCTCGGCTCGACTGCCGTGATGGCCTCGCCGTTCGACATAACCCTTCAGCTGGCTGACGACGGAGGAGGGAAGATGCGCCAGGCCATATTCCCTCGTTTCGGCTACGAATCCGACAAAGGCGCGGGGCTGGGTCTGTCCGCTGATTTCGACTGGGGGAGCGGCAGCCTGGATATCGACGTGATAGGGTGGACTGAAGGCATTGCGGAGGGGGAAGCGGTCATAACCCAGCAGATCGGCGAGGCCCTGTCGGTTTATGGCGGCGTCAGGCGCGAGTACGACAAGGACTTCGACGAAACCGAATGGCGTCCGAGATGGGGCGCCGCATACAGCTGGAAGGGCTGGAACGTGACGGCGGCCTGGACCAGGAAGGAACTTTTGTCCGTGGAGGAACGGGCGGGAGTGACCACCAGGCACATCCTGGAGAGGGCCCCTGAAATCGGTCTGTCCAGCCCATGGTTTGCCGACAGCGCCACTGGAGGGCATTTCAGATTCTACGGCGCCTGGGGAAGGTACGAGGACGTGCGCTGGAACGAGCACAAGACTTACGAAAGAAGCGGCGTCGGCGCCCAGATCCGCGGGGCTGTCGGAAATTCGCGTGATTTCCTGCCGTTCTACAATGTCTCTTACACCAGCTATTTCTACGACGACAATGACATTGACTCCCAGGAGGTGCTGGACGCCCGGGCTGGATTTTTGTGGAGACTGGGAGACGTCGATATGAAGACCGCGTATCTGCGTCAGTGGGTGTGGGGTTCCTCGCCGATGATCTGGGACAGATACGGCGTGAGAGAGGATATTTATCAGGAGGTCGGTTTCACCGTCCCCACAAAATCACCGGACTATTTCTGGAGGATCGGAGTCAGGGCGGCGTATGACATAGCCGATCAAGAACTGGCGGAAATGGTTTATAAAGTCGCCTACGATCAGCACTGCCTCATATGGGAGGCTTTGTACAGGGACGACCGCCGCGGGGACGACGATTGGATGGGATTCACCCTGTCCATCGAGGACCTCCCGCACGGCAGCCTGCGTCTTTTCGGAGAGGAGCTGGCCGATCCCTTTTCCTATTAGCGCTGGGCGCTGATGCCTGTTATCCTGAGACGTCTTACGCCCTTGGGTACGCGAACGGCCACTTCCTCGCCGGCGGATTTTCCTATTATGGCTTTTCCCACTGGGCTTGAGACGGAAATTTTGTTCTCTTTGGGGTCTGATTCCTCAGTGCCGACCAGCATGTAGGTGTATGACGCGCCGCTGTCCAGATCCTGTATGTTTATCGTTGTTCCGAGGTTTGCGTGGCTTGTGTCGATGTCGTCGAAGTCGACTACCTTCGCTTTGTTCAGCTTGTACTCGAGCCTGCTTATGCGTCCCTCGAGCTTTTCCTGTTCCTCTTTGGCCGCGTGATATTCGGCGTTTTCGCTCAAATCCCCGAATGCCCTGGCTTCCTCGAGTTTTGTCGCTATTTCCAGCCTTCTGTCCGTACGGAGAAGCGTGAGTTCGTTTTTCAGTTTTTCGTACCCGCTCCTCGTCATTATCTCGACGTCTGAATTATTTTTCTGCATTGCCATGTCCACCACTTCCAGCCTGAAAAAACTTGATTTTGACACTGGGGTATTCTACCAGATGTAAGGCTGCGGGGCAATCATCGGACGCGGGGGAAATACGCGCGTCCGGCCCGCTCTTTGTCACTGCGCCCAGATAAAGGATACGTTATCCCTGCATCCTGACTAGAGGAGGGTTTCGAGCAGGCCGCGGGCAGCGCCTGGAAATGGAAAAGACAGACATCGCTCCAGTTCGCCGGTGCTCATGGTTTCCCACACACCATCCGTACACAGGAAATACGAGTCGCCTTCCACCCGTGAGACCGTCCTGACGTACAGCCGCGGCGGCTCGTCGGAATTTGCCGAGACCGCGCTCGTCACGATGTTTTTGAAGATAAAAACGATTCGCATACACTATTTTTTCTGCAACAATTTAAGCGCAACAAATAATGTCAATAATTCCGTAAGCGGCATAGTC